>JAFAAJ010000040.1 GCA_023426625.1 Bacteroidota bacterium | reverse complement strand
CACCTGAGTAGCATATTCATCAGAAAGACCGGGAATAATGTCATGGAAAATTACTTTGCAGCCAAACCCTGAAAATCTTTTTGCTGTTGCCTTCCCCATATTTCCATAACCGATAAGTCCAACAGTTTTTCCCATCAATTCATCACCTCTGTTTTCTTCACGCTTCCAGATCCCGTTCTTCACTTCCTGAGAAGCTATGAAAAGCCGGTTCATTAAGATCAGCAGCATTCCAAGTACATGTTCCGCAACAGAATCCCTGTTTCCTTCCGGTGAATTGATCAACTGAATTCCAAATTCCCGGGCAGCTTTCACATCAATATTCTCCATTCCCGCTCCAACTCTGGCTATGAATTTCAGATTTCTGCCTTTTTCAAGCAAATTTCTATCCATCGGAATACGGCTTCTGATAATGATTCCTTCATAATTTTCAATAATGTCACAAACCTCATCATATGAAGAAGTAAAATCCTCTTCCAAAATAAAGTTTTTGGCTAAAAGCTTCTCTGTAATAAGAGGATGGTTTTTATCTAAAAGGAGAATTTTCATTTTTACTTTAAACGCAAAGTCCACAAAAATTTATGATAAGCAGCTTGCTTTTAAGTTCGCAAAAGCGTTAACACTTAGCAAATACTTGATGAAGTTGCCTAAACTTGTATTGGATTAGCTAGGTTCCTGGAAAAGTTTTTTAAGCTCTACAGATTCCAAAGGTTTCATTCTTCCTGAAAGGATCAGAGAAAGTTCTTTTCTACGGAAAGCAGCATCAAATCTGGCTTTTTCTTCTTCCGTTTCAGGTACCATTTCCGGAATCGGGATCGGACGGTTGAATTCATCTACTGCCACAAACGTATAGATCCCTTCATTGGTATGAATTTTTTTCTGATTGATAGGATCATCCAACCAAACATCTACATACACTTCCATAGAAGTTGAAAATGCTCTCGATACTTTGGATTCTAAAACCACCACTCCTCCTTCAGGAATAGGATGATTGAAAGAAACGTGATTTACAGAAGCGGTAACAACTCTTCTTTCACAATGTCTTGCCGCAGAAATAGACGCACATCTGTCCATCTTTGCCAGAAGTTCTCCTCCAAAAAGATTTCTTAAAGAGTTGGTTTCGTTCGGAAGAACAATATTGGTCATGATCGTCAGAGATTCTGACGCTTTTTTTACTTTTGCCATTTAGTCTTAGTGTGGGTTTTAGTTGCCTTTGCTTTAACAGTTTCAGCAGGTTTTGTTAAAGAATCTTTTCCCAGTGAGTCTGAGACCTTCATCTGGGCAGAATCTTTTTTTATTTTCACCGTGTCTTTTACAATTCTGTGGGTTTTTGTCTGTACGGAAACATCAAATGATTTATTCCCGAACAAGAGTTCCTGTTGTGTATAAGCAAGGTAAAGTATTCCCGAAACAGGAATGATAAGCAAGAAAATCCAAAGGATAGATTTATTTAATTTATAATCTCCTTCTGTTGTTTTCTTTTTACCGGAGGTTCCGGCAGTATTAATATCTGAAAATCGGATTTCTTCCAATCCGTAATAATCCGGATGATCGGTCTGCAATCTGTTCCCTTTAAAGTGAGTTTGTCCGTCTTCAATATAAATGGTACCCAGATTTTGAATTTCCAACATCTGATCTGCCTGAAGCCTTTTTTTCCAGAAATCAGTTTGGATCAGCAATTCATTTTTCACAGACTCTATCGTGGTCTGCTTATGGTTACTTATAAATAAAGCCAGCTCTTCAGACTTTACTTCATAATCAGAGATAAAAGCAATCTGACTGGAAGGTGGAAGTATACTTCCGTTCTCCGCATTGATGATTGCTTTGGAGTTTTCAAGATGAAATACACCAAAATCCGGAACGGTAACAGTACCAAATTGTTTCAGATATTCAAGAATGTAAGCCGAAATATTCATTTGGCAGCAAATTTAAAACTTTTCCGTGACTTTTTATGACATTCTTTCCATGAAAAAAGACCGCCGAAGCGATCCTTAAAAATTTAATCTAACATATTCTTTATAGTGAAAAATAAAAAATACCTTAATCCGAATTATTGGATTTTCCAGCTGATTCCAAACATAAAGTTTGTTCCCGCCTGTGAAAAGTAGTATGGTTCCGCATCATAAACATATCCATTGTTCACATACTTCTTATTGAAAATATTGTTCACCAATAATTTTAAAGCAACTTCATTATTTGCAATTTTAAACTGATACTGAGCATTAAAATCCGTCAAAACATAATCCTTCAACTGCAAGTTCTTATCTTCCGTGTTATCCAGATACTGCTTTCCTACATACTGATTGGTCAGGATGAACTGGAAATTTTTAGTCGGACTGAATTTCAATCCCAGATTAGCCATAAAGTCGGGGGAGAAAGAAGTTTGTGTATTTCCTAAGTCTATAACTCCTGCATCACCTTCCATTTTAAAATCAAGGTTTCTATTCTGGCTTAAAGTAGCATTTCCTGAAATTTCCCACTGCTTCGAAAGCTTCGCCAATGCACCAAGTTCAATACCTCTCCTATAGCTTTTCCCCGAATTGGTTCTGATAAATGCTCCTACATCATTGATCTCACCATTCAAAACCAACTGATTTACGTAATACATATAATACAAGTTAGCTGTAAACGATACTTTTCCGAATTGTTTTTCAATTCCTGCTTCAAAATCATGAAGTTTCTCAGCTTCCGTATCATTATTGGCAAAAAGATCATCCCTGTTCGGCTCACGATGAGCGTGTGCATAAGAAAGGAATACTTTTCCATTACCTATATTATAATTCACACCGGCTTTTGGGTTGAAGAACAGCCAGTTTTTATCCAGATTCACTCCTTCGTAATCCCCATCCGTAATGATCTTGGTATCGTAATCAATATATCTTAACTGAAGATCTCCAAAAAATTCAAAATCTTTAACTCTTTTCAAAACTTTTGCAAATCCTGATGCTTCATTTTTTACCGAACGGTTTCGATAATATTCATGCTGATCGATCTGAGGATAAAATACTCCGGTCACGTTTCCGTAATGTCTCCCAAAATACTGATTGGCAACTGCCCCAAAATTAATGTCTAAATCTTCATATTTTCCGTACAGAGTGGAAACAACGCCATAAAAGCCGTTGTCCAGCCATTTTTTTCTGATAAAATCTGAATATTCCACCGTAGTTCCGCCTTCAACAATATCCGGCAAGCCATATCTTGAAAAAGGATCTCCCTGCTTGTAATTTTCGTAATATCCTTTCCCTTTGGTGTAATGCAAAGTGGTTTCTAAGCTCCATTTATCATTGATTCCCTGTTCCCAAAGCAACTGATAATGATTCTGCCTGTAGTTATCCGTTTCATTGTCATAGAATCCTACGATATTTTCCCAGTTGGAATCATAGATCGCTCCGGAAAAATTATATTTCGAATCTGTTTTCCAGGTTTTTCTGTCGATTCCGTTCCAGGCTTGATATGTTTTTTCTTTTCCTCCAAAAGCCATCAGGCGAAGCTTTGTTTTCCCTTCCTGAAACATTGCCGTGAAGTTATAAGAATTCAAATCTGAAGAAGCCCTGTCTATATATCCGTCGGAATGGATATGTGAATATCTTCCCATTACAGAAAGACGGTTTTTCCAGAACTTTCCGGAACCTATTTCCGCTGAGTATTTGTATGTATTAAATGATCCGTAACTGTCATCGGTCTTAAAATAAAACTGATCTTCTGGTTCCTTGGAAATAACATTAATACTTGCTCCGAATGCAGAAACACCGTTATTGGAAGTTCCTACTCCTCTTTGAATAACAATTTGTGAAGCTGAGCTGGTTAAATCCGGCACATTCACAAAGAATGTCCCCTGACTTTCAGAATCATTGTACGGAACTCCGTTCATCATCACATTGATTCCCGTTCCTCCTACTCCACGGATCCTGAAACCGGTATATCCTACACCGTTTCCTGCATCAGAGGTAGAAATAACAGACGTTTGATTTTTCAGAAGAATGGGAAGATCCTGTCCCAGATTCCTGCTGTCTACATCTCGTTGAACATTAATGATTTCTTTAGCAACAGGAAGCCTTTTGGTAAAGTTGACCGCTTCAATTTCCCTGATTTTCAGAGTGTCGGTATTCTGAGTTTGTGCAAAACCCAAAGAGCTTGCGGTAAGCCCTAAAAAAATAAATCCTTTCATTCTATAAATTTTAAAATTTAATGAATAAAAGGGGTGGATTAAATTAATGCAGCAATTTATTAATTTAACAATCTAACAATCAAATGGTACATTGCTATATTGTTTCATTGATACATTTTAAATTCCCTAAGCAGCATTACCCGCTCAGGTTCATTGGGTATAATCTCAGCCTGTTACAGCACCCCTTTATTTCAGCCGCGAAATTACAAAAAAACTGTTACTTCGCCAATTTAGTACGCTTTATTTTGAGAATCAACATAATAGTAATTTTTACCATCCTTGGTCACCTCGAACATTTTACCCAGTTTCCAGCTGAAATTTCTTTTAATATCTGAATATTCAAATGGAATGATCACCTTATTATTAACATCTATCACACCGAATTTATCGTTATAAGAAGCCACGATCATCGGATTGGAAATATCGTCTCCTTCCATAATATGCAGATACTGATATTGCGGATAGATCTTATAATCTCTGTAATCCGCAGGATTTATGAATTTTGAAGATTCAATGACCCCATAAAACCCACTCATTATATAGGCTTGATATTGTTGTTTTTTATATTCGCTTTTACATTTACCCAGATCAGCGGTTTTGTATTGATAAACTCTTTTACCGGCATGATCGATCCTATACGAAATCATATTTTTTTCCACTGTTGCATATTCACTCGTTCCGAATTTTCTGATTTTTTCGTTGGGTGAGTTTAAAAGATTACAATCCTCAGCAAAAAACACTGCAATATGATATTCCGGCTGAATAACGAATTTACTATTCTGGTTTACATACCCAAACTTCCCCTCTTTCTTTCGTGGGATCAAAACGGGAATGTCTTTATTGACTACCACGAGATCTGGATTAGGCTTTGGTTCCGGCTTTTTTTTAACTACCGATTTCTTGATGTTTGTTACAGATGATTTCTTCACAGATTTTGACTGTGAAAAAACTAAAACCGAAACAAAAACCAATAAAAACCCTGTTGTCTTTTTCATATTCCTCATTTATCCGCAAAACTACGGCCAAAATAGAAAATATAAAAATCATATTTATAAAGAATCTAAATAATTTCACCTTTATAAAATTGTAAAATTTCGTAATTTTGGGAACATTTTTGATTGTTTGACGACTTTAAAAGTTCCTTTGCATTCACCTTTGGGACAGTATTTTATCTCACATTCGTAAAATGTGATTGTATGAGTGAAAAAAACTCCTCATATAATCTGTGTTAAAATTGAAAAGACTTCTATTATTATGAATATTTATCAGGATTATATCCAAGAAATTGAAGAAAGAAAAAATCAGGGACTTCATCCAAAACCAATTGACAGTGCAGAATTATTAAGCGAAATCATTGCACAGATTAAAGATACAGCTAACGAGCACAGAGCTGACTCTCTTAAATTTTTTATTTATAACACATTGCCGGGGACAACAAGTGCAGCCGGTGTAAAAGCTAAATTCTTAAAAGAAATTATTCTTGGTGAATCCATAGTAGAAGAAATATCTCCTGCTTTTGCTTTTGAATTGCTATCTCACATGAAGGGAGGTAAATCAATTGAAGTATTATTGGATCTGGCTTTAGGTAACGATATTGATATTGCCAAAGAAGCAGCTAATGTCCTTAAAACACAGGTTTTCCTATATGAAGCAGACACCAACCGTCTGAAAGAAGCATTTCATAGCGGTAACGAAATCGCAAAAGAAATCTTAGAAAGCTACGCAAAAGCGGAATTTTTTACAAAACTTCCTGAAGTTGCTGAAGAAATTAAAGTCGTAACGTTTGTTGCCGGTGAGGGTGATATTTCAACAGATTTATTATCTCCCGGAAATCAGGCACACTCAAGATCAGACCGCGAATTACACGGAAAATGTATGATTACGCCTCAGGCTCAGGCAGAAATCAAAGCTTTGCAGGCACAACACCCGGATAAAAGTGTAATGCTTATCGCAGAAAAAGGAACAATGGGTGTAGGATCATCTAGAATGTCCGGAGTAAACAACGTGGCTCTTTGGACAGGTAAACAGGCGAGTCCATACGTACCTTTCGTAAACATTGCTCCTATTGTTGGAGGAACAAATGGGATCTCTCCTATTTTTCTTACTACGGTTGACGTTACCGGAGGTATCGGTATCGATCTTAAAAACTGGGTGAAAAAACTGGACGAGAATGGAAACGCAGTTCTTAATGAGAATGGAGAGCCAATTCTTGAAGAAGCTTATTCTGTAGCAACAGGAACTGTACTTACCATTAATACAAAAACTAAAAAACTTTATAACGGAGACAAGGAACTTATCGACATTTCAAAGTCATTTACACCACAAAAGATGGAATTCATCAAAGCAGGTGGATCTTATGCCATTGTTTTCGGAAAAAAATTACAAACATTCGCAGCTCAGGTATTAGGAATTGAAGCGCCACAGGTTTTTGCTCCATCAAAAGAAATTTCTCACGAAGGACAAGGGTTGACGGCCGTAGAAAAAATATTCAATAGAAATGCTGTTGGAGTAACTCCGGGAAAAGTATTACACGCTGGTTCAGACGTACGTGTTAAAGTAAATATTGTAGGTTCACAGGATACTACCGGTCTTATGACTGCACAGGAACTTGAATCTATGGCAGCAACGGTTATCTCTCCAACTGTTGACGGAGCATATCAGTCGGGGTGTCATACCGCTTCTGTTTGGGATAAAAAAGCTCAGGCTAACATTCCAAAATTAATGAAATTCATGAACGAATTCGGTCTGATCACAGCTCGTGACCCGAAAGGTGAATATCACTCTATGACAGACGTTATTCACAAAGTTCTTAACGATATTACAGTAGATGAATGGGCGATCATCATTGGTGGTGACTCTCACACAAGAATGTCAAAAGGTGTTGCCTTCGGTGCAGACTCTGGAACCGTTGCTCTTGCATTGGCTACCGGTGAAGCATCTATGCCAATTCCTGAATCTGTAAAAGTAACCTTCAAAGGAGATATGAAGGAGCACATGGACTTCCGTGATGTAGTTCATGCAACTCAGGCTCAAATGCTAAAACAATTTGGAGGAGAGAACGTATTCCAGGGTAGAATCATTGAAGTTCACATCGGAACACTTCCTGCTGATCAGGCATTCACATTCACGGACTGGACTGCTGAAATGAAGGCTAAAGCTTCAATCTGTATTTCTCAGGACGAAACGTTGATCCAATCTTTGGAAATTGCAAAAAGCAGAATCCAGATCATGATCAACAAAGGAATGGATAACCATAATAAAGTTCTTCAGGGATTAATAGATAAAGCCAATAAGAGAATTGAAGAGATCAGATCTGGTGAAAAACCAGCCTTAACTCCGGATGCTAATGCAAAATATTACGCTGAAGTAGTGGTAGATCTTGATGAGATCGTAGAACCTATGATCGCGGATCCTGATGTAAACAATGAAGATGTTTCTAAGAGATATACTCACGACACAATCAGAGACCTTTCTTATTATAAAGGAGAGAAAAAAGTAGATCTTGGCTTCGTAGGATCATGTATGGTTCACAAAGGAGACCTGAAAATCGTTTCCCAAATGCTTAGAAATCTTGAAAGGCAACATGGGAAAGTAGAATTCAACGCTCCACTGGTTGTAGCAGCTCCTACTTACAACATCATTGATGAATTAAAAGCTGAAGGCGACTGGGAATTGCTTGAAAAATATTCTGGCTTCGAATTTGATGATAATGCTCCTAAGAGTGAAGCTCGTGTAGAATATAAAAACGTAATGTACCTTGAGCGTCCCGGATGTAACCTTTGTATGGGTAACCAGGAAAAAGCCGCTAAAGGAGATACTGTATTGGCAACTTCTACCCGTCTATTCCAAGGAAGAGTGGTTGAAGATTCTGAACGTAAAAAAGGTGAATCTTTGCTTGCATCCACTCCGGTAGTTGTTTTATCAGCTATTATGGGAAGAATTCCAAGCATAGATGAATATAAAAATGCAGTCGAAGGTATCGATCTGACTAAATTTACTCCGCCAATTAAGGAGCTGGTTCAGGTAGGTCACTAATGCCTAAACCTGTCAATAATATAAAGTAAAACCATTAATTTAAGAGATATGACTTTTGATATTGATATGATAAAAAAAGTGTATGAGCGTTACCCGGAAAGGATTGCAGCCGCAAGACAAGCCGTAGGAAAACCTCTTACCCTTTCAGAAAAAATCCTTTATACCCACCTTTGGGAAGGGAGTGCTACACAAGCTTATGAAAGAGGAAACTCTTATGTAGACTTTGCTCCGGACAGAGTAGCGATGCAGGATGCAACTGCACAAATGGCACTTTTACAATTTATGCAGGCAGGAAAGGCAAAAGTTGCGGTTCCTTCTACAGCCCATGCAGACCACCTTATTCAGGCAAAAGTAGGTGCCGACAAAGATTTACAAGAAGGCATCAACAAAAACTCTGAGGTTTTCAACTTTTTGAGTTCTGTTTGTGATAAATATGGAATCGGGTTCTGGAAACCCGGAGCAGGGATCATCCACCAGGTTGTTCTTGAAAATTATGCTTTCCCCGGAGGAATGATGATCGGTACCGACTCTCATACCGTAAATGCAGGAGGCTTAGGAATGGTGGCAATTGGTGTAGGTGGAGCCGATGCGGTAGACGTTATGGCGGGAATGGCTTGGGAACTTAAAATGCCTAAGCTTATCGGAGTAAAATTAACCGGTAAAATGAATGGATGGACTTCTGCAAAAGATGTTATTCTAAAAGTTGCCGGGATCCTTACTGTAAAAGGAGGAACAGGATGCATCATCGAATATTTCGGTGAAGGCGCAGAATCTCTTTCCGCAACAGGTAAAGGAACCATCTGTAACATGGGTGCTGAAGTAGGTGCTACAACTTCTACTTTCGGATATGATGATTCCATGAGAAGATACTTAGCCGCTACAGGAAGACAGGATGTTGTAGATGCTGCCGATAAAATCGCTGAACATTTAACGGGTGATGCAGAAGTATACGCAAACCCTGAACAATATTTTGATCAGGTGATCGAGATTAACCTTTCCGAATTGGCTCCTCACTTAAACGGACCGTTCACTCCGGATTTGGCAACTCCTGTTTCTGAATTCAGAGCAAAAGCAGAAGCCAACGGATGGCCATTAGAGGTTGAATGGGCACTGATCGGGTCTTGTACCAACTCTTCTTATGAGGATTTGTCGAGAGCCGCTTCCATCGTTGAAGATGCTGTGGCAAAAGGAGTAAAACCTAAAGCTATTTTAGGGATCAATCCTGGTTCTGAACAGGTGAAATTCACAGCAGAAAGAGACGGATTCTTAAATTCTTTCAGAAAGTTTGAAAATGCAAGAATCTTTACCAATGCTTGTGGACCTTGTATCGGACAGTGGGACAGAGAAGGAGCAGAGAAAGGAGAAAAAAACTCAATCATTCACTCTTTCAACAGAAACTTCGCAAAAAGAGCAGACGGTAACCCAAACACTCATGCTTTCGTAGCTTCACCTGAAATGGTGGCTGCTATTGCGATCTCAGGAAGGTTGGATTTTAACCCAATTACAGATACTCTGACTGCTGAAAATGGAGAACAGGTAAAACTTGATGAACCTAAAGGTTTTGAATTACCTGCAAGAGGCTTTGCTGTAGAAGATAACGGTTATCAGGCTCCTTCTGAAGATGGTTCTTCTGTGGTTGTCAACGTAAGTCCAACTTCAGACAGACTTCAGCTGTTAGAAGAATTCCCGGCTTGGGACGGTAAGAACATTGAAGGTGCTAAAGTTTTGATCAAAGCATTCGGAAAATGTACAACCGACCACATTTCTATGGCGGGACCCTGGCTGAAATACAGAGGACACCTTGATAACATCTCAAACAATATGTTAATTGGGGCTGTAAATGCCTTCAATATGGAAACCAACCATGTTAAAAACCTATTAACTAATGAATACGGGGAAGTTCCTGCCGTACAAAGAGCTTATAAAGCTGCAGGAATACCATCTATCGTTGTAGGAGACCAAAACTATGGTGAAGGTTCTTCAAGAGAGCACGCTGCTATGGAACCAAGACATTTAGGCGTAAAAGCTGTTTTGGTGAAATCATTCGCAAGAATCCATGAAACCAACCTTAAAAAACAAGGTATGCTTGCATTAACTTTTGCTAATGAATCTGATTATGATAAAATCCTGGAAGATGACACGGTTAATTTCCTTGATTTAGATCAGTTTGCTCCGGGAAAACAATTGACATTAGAGTTTGTGCATGCAGACGGAACCAAAGATATCATTGTGGCAAATCATACGTATAATGATCAACAAATCGAGTGGTTCAAAGCCGGTTCTGCATTGAATCTTATCAAGCAACAAGAAAAAATTTAATTGTTAGTTATACTTAATAAAAAACGGCTCTGCAAATGCAGAGCCGTTTTTCTGTTCAATAAATATTTCAACAAATTATGATTTTTCAGACTAACCCTCGTAACAAACCCACTTTTTTTGCGTCTAACTGTGTAGTAGTAAAAATATTATGAAAAAAACAATTATTGCTTTATCATTTTTAGGCTCTACAGCAATGTACTTTGCACAGGAGAAACCTAACAACTCTGTTAAAGAGAAACAAATAGAAGGTGTAGTCATAACCAAAACTAAAAAAGCCGTCGAACAAAAAGCCGACCGTACTATTTTTGATTTTTCAGAACAGCCGCAGCTTAATAACGGAAACGTACTGGAAGGTATCAAAAAGCTACCCGGACTTGTTTCCACAGATATTGCAGGAATGATGTATCAGGGAAAACAATTGGATGTTTATCTGAACGGAAGACCCTTAAATATTTCTTCAAATGAACTAAACTCTTTCCTGGAAGGAATGCCTGCAAATTCTGTTGACCGAATTGAAGTAATCACCCAACCCGGTGCAGAATTCCCGGCAACTTCCGGAGGTGCAATCATGAATATCATTACCAATAAAAATGCTAATAAATATTTAACAGCGACCTATTCAGGAAATTACTCTTTCACCAACTATGACAAGTACAGAAGCAGAACTTCCAATTCCCTGAATCTGAATGCCAGAAACAAACTTTTCGGATGGCAGTTAAGTATTGGGCAGAATTACCGCGAAAGCATGCTGAATACAATGCAGGATGTATTATTGAATATTAACAGCGACCGAATCGGACGTGGTTATTTCGCGAAATCAGGGTTGACATTTGAGTTGGGACAGGACAGACTATTATTGAACTACGATATTTATCACAATAATAATGACAATTATACCGCCAGTAATGGTATTGCCGATATACTTATTGCTCCCAACACCTATAGAGAAGCAAGATTTGAAGCTTACGATGCTGCACGTACAGATAACCTGAGACAAGAGGCTGTAGTAACTTATCAGAAACGCTTTAGTGATAAATCTCAAAAATTGGATTTCCAGTTTGGCTATACAAAATCCAACAGTAAGTTTGCGCAGGATAATTTTTTCCAGAGAGGATATTTCCTTAATCCACAGGAAGATTACTTTATTCCCGGGACAAATGGTGTTTTAGACAATTCAACAGATATGAGAATTGCTAATTTTAAAATAGATTATTCTCAACCTATCAATATTCTTGACGGTGGAAAAGTAAGCGTAGGAGGTTTATATGAAAAACAAGAACTGGATACGGAAAGCAAAGGCTTGACCAACTTAGAATATCAGAGACAAACAGCTTCAACTTATTTAGAGTTTCAGGCAAAGCTAAAAAAGTTTGATTTTATCTTTGGTTCACGTGCTGAAAATTATGATATTTCCGGAATAACAAGAACGGAAAGCTCAGGAATCATTACGGAAGGTAACTTAAGACCTTTCAACAGGTTCAAGTTATTTCCAAATGCAAGTGTTCAGTACAACTTGATGAACCAAGTGTATGTAGCTGCCAATTACAATAAGAAGATCAGCTTACCGAGTATTTCCGCATTGAACCCTAACAATGTTATTTTTGGAGGTCCAAACACTCAGGTAACAGGTAATCCGGATCTACAGCCCACTATTTTTGACAATTATGAGTTGAAAATTTCGGCTTTTGATTATGCATTTATCGGATATAGTGTGAGCTCAGCAAAAGATCAGGTTGCGCAGATCATCAGAAAGAACGGTAAAAACCTTTCCAATCAGCAGGTGAATATTGATAATATGATGATCCACAACTTCAATGTGGGACTCCCTGTTCCTTTCATGTTATTCACTAAGCCTTTGAGTGAAGTGATGAAGTTCAATTTCAATCCTGATAAGATCAATTTCATGTATCTGTATGCAGGGTATCAGAAGCATGATATAGATAATCTGGAAAATAAAGGATTTTGGATCTTTAATGTTATGACTCAGCTTATTTTGCCTAAAGAAATAAAGTTAACGGCTAATTACAGCTATTTAACACCAAAAGCTGGATATTTTTATTTTGTGGCAGAAAAACCATTCAACAATTCTTTAGATCTTACTTTAACGAAGAAATTCATGGATAATCGTTTAACAGTTTCTGTTTTTGCCAATGATATTTTCAACGGACAGAAAATGCAGGTTCGTTCCAATATTCCGGACGGAGAAAGTGTATTCATGAGCAATAAATATGATTCGAGAAACTTTGGTCTCTCTATCAATTATAAGATTCCGACAAAAAACAAGTTAGCAAAAGAAGATCCTAATATTCTGAATAATAAGAAAGAAGAAAATGGTGGTATAATGCAGCAGGCACAATAGAAATTGTTAGATAAAACACGGCTCTTTTCAGAGCCGTTTTTTATTGTTATTTTTTAATTATTTTGACAGACTGTTTGCTTCCATCTCTCATTTCAAGAATTACAATATATAAGCCCTGAGAAAGATCCTCCAATCTTAGAACAGATCCCGGCTGAATATTATTTCTGATCAGCTTTCCTGAAGCATCTGTTACCTGAATTGATTTTACCATTTCCGGTCTGTCTATATTAACAACATCCGTAAAAGGATTTGGATATAGCTTCAATGTATCTTTGGCTTTCACTTCGGAAGTCGATAAGCAGTTAGCGTCTACTGTAGCAATCACTTCTGTTCTTGGAGACTCACAACCGGTAAGCACCTGCAGGTTATACATAAAATAATATGAATCGGAAGCTACATTAGAACCTGTTGTAATACTAAAGTTTGGAACTGAATATGGGAAAACCGCATTACTTTGGTAATTTCTATAATAATTCCCTCCTGAAATCCTCATTCTATAGGTTCCCGGATTTAATACCATATTAATAGGAATTGTATCTGGAATTGTTCCGTCACTTGCAATTGTTGATGTGAAAGGAATTGTATTAATAACACTATAAGTAGAAGGACCTTGTAAAATTTCCAAAGTAGTATTTTGACCTGCGGCAACAGGGAAAACATCAGTAGAAATCAAAGTTATCGGCTTATTTGTTACTTCAAACTGAATATAATAAGTAGTGATAGCCGACGTTGTGGCAGGTGCCAATAATGAATTTGGATTTACAGGCCCAACATGCATTGTTGTTGCTTTGTTTACTGACACATAATAAGGAGTTGTTGTTGATAACACCGGAGTCACAAAACTAGATCCTGTTCCCACAGTATTCCCTCCTGTGCTTGCATCGTACCAAGTGAAATCAGCTGATGGATCTGTTGATGTTGCCGATAAAGTTGCAGAATTTCCCGGACAAACTGTAGCGGGAGTCGTAGAAGAGATGACAGGTGGTTGGCACTCTGTTACAAACTGAACAGCCGACAGTACCCAATCACTTGTATTTCCAGAACCACAATTTGATCTCACCCAAACGTAATAACTCGTTGCCGGAGTTAACGGTGATAATGTTGCTGTTGTTCCCGTAACATTGGACATTGTAGGAGCTGTGGATGGTGATGGTGGAGTTGAAGATGTGCTGTAATAAACATCGTAACTAACCGGAGCAACAGCAGGTGCTATCCAGCTTATATTTGCTGAGTTTGAAGTAGTTGTCAGAACAGTTAATTCGCTTGGAAGCCAGCAGGAAGGAGGTGTCCAA
Source organism: Bacteroidota bacterium (assembly GCA_023426625.1). Classification (GTDB taxonomy): domain Bacteria; phylum Bacteroidota; class Bacteroidia; order Flavobacteriales; family Weeksellaceae; genus Chryseobacterium. The sequence continues at coordinate 2,161 of JAFAAJ010000040.1, read as the reverse complement.
GTATACGTCAAACCCGCAGATGGCATTCCCGGAGGTGTATTAATTGTATGCATATTTTGAGAACTAGAGTTTGTTGTTCCCGATGCAGAATTAATAAACTCTAAGGTTGATGCATTCAATCGGTTATTAAAATCGGTATTTGTAGCCCCTCTTAATCCTACCTGCAATGTTCCTGAAATAGATGAACTTCCAGCTAAGTATGATCCAGCATCATAAACTACCTTAATAATATTAGAAGTCTCCTGTAATCTTATCTGAAAAGAGAAACTATACACAGTAGTCGTTACAGTAGAACTGTTTGGTCTGAAATTTTTCCATTGAATGACAATTTCTCTATTTGGAGCAGTACCAATAACATCCCACGAGATATTTCCTGAAACACCGTTCACATCGAAAAAACTGCTTATATCTCTTCCCCATGCGGAAATAGCTCCTTCGTAGGCAACAGTACTAGAAATAGGTGACGTATTGGTTGTAGCTGGTGCTGTTGCCCCAAAAGTAACAAAACCATTGGAGGATACATTCAGTGAATTGTAGGAATTCGAATTAAAAATAAAGTCAAATGGCAGAGATAAAGGATATACGTTACTATTAAGATTAGTAGTCGTTGTATTACCAGTAGCTTCACCCAAAATTGTTCCCGTAATAGGTGAAAACGTTTCTGTTGTCTGAGCAAAGCTGTATGTACTTACCTGTGCTCTCAAGGAATTATACATTCCCAAGAAGGCAAAAACAAGGATCGCTGTAAGATAGCTCCTTTTTTTGATGTGTGTTGAAAGTTTGTAGATATGTTTCATATAAAAGTAAATTTGACATAAATATACGTTTTTTATGAAATTATTACTAATAAAACACTAAAAAAACTGAAAATAATACTTTTATAAACATAATTATCTCAAAAAAGTGAAATACATTCACCGGACAACAACTCGACTTTTCGCAGTTTTTGCCTACTTAAAATTCAATGGTTTGGAATCTCCAGGTCATTGTATCAACCAGAGTCAGTTGATTGGGAGCTAAGGGAAGGTCTACGGATATTTTTAATACCAAATTAGCCATCATGCTTCCAACAATTCCACATAAAGCTCCCAACACACCGAGACTGTCACAATCCGGTAAATCTTCATCAAAGGGTGGCTCCGAAAATAAATCTCTTAGGTTTTTACTTCCATTAAAATTAAAAACAGCCACCTGACCCGAAAATCCTAAAATACTTCCATACACTACGGGTTTATTGAGTTTGACACAGGTATCATTGATCAGGTACCTGCTTTTAAAATTATCTGATCCATCAACAACAACATCAAATTGGGAAAGAATCTTTTCTGCATTGGAACCATCCACTTTTTCCTCAATTCCTATAAATATTACATGACTGTTGAGTTTTCTTACGAATTGTTCCGCACTTTTCACTTTAGACATTCCCACCGTGTTTTCATTGTGAATGACCTGCCTGTTGAGGTTATGCAGCTCTATCTCATCAAAGTCAGCTATTCCCAATGTTCCAACTCCTGCCGCCGCCAAATACTGAATTACAGGACTGCCCAATCCTCCCGCACCTATGACAAGAACTTTCGAGTTCATTATTTTTCTCTGACCTTCCAGACCGATTTCATCAATAAAAATCTGACGGCTGTATCGTGCAAAATCTTTTTTACTTTTCATCTTTTAATTTAAAAGCCACTGTACACGGAATCCCAGTCTTTCATTACAGGATCATAGCCGGATTTTTTAATGATATTCTTTATTTCTTCCATACTTCTCTCATCACTGGTTTCAAATTGTTCCAACGATTCCGGGGCTACAGCATAACCTCCCGGATTGGTTTTAGAAGCTGCACTCATTGTCGTAGCTCCTAGCGAAATGATATTATTTCTAAACTTTTCATTTTCTCTGGTTGAAATTGAAATTTCTAGATCTTCATTCCAGATTCTGTACGCACAGATCAATTGAAGCAGATCTTTATCCTCCATGATGAAATTAGGCTCAATAATCCCTTCCGCAGGACGAAGTCTAGGAAACGAAACAGAAAATTTGCTTTTCCAGTAGCACTTTTGCAAATATTCAATGTGTAAGGCATTAAAAAAGCTGTCAACACGCCAATCTTCCAAACCAAGCAAAACCCCTAATCCAATTTTATGAATACCGGCTTTTCCTATCC
>JAFAAJ010000096.1 GCA_023426625.1 Bacteroidota bacterium | reverse complement strand
CGGGATAAGGGATATTTTAAATAATTGATTTTCAAAATAAAATTATTTTATCGCAAAGAGAAACAAAGAAATGTTTAATTTTTGAAACGCTTTTTGAGTTAAACAATGCCACCTCGTTTATCAAAGTTATACAAGAATTTTGTATTACTTTGATAAGTTTCACGTCTTTGTATATCTTAAATTTTTAAAAAACATGTGATTAATACTTTTGTTTAGCTTTGCGTGGCATATAAGCTTATCCCGAACTCAGGTTATTTAACCTTTACAATTCACAATTTACAATTCACCATTCAGGTCAAAGTTGGCATCCCTATTGTTATATATGCCAAGGATAATAAAAGTTTTTGTTTGTTGGAAATTAATTTATATTTTTAGCAAGAGATTGACGACAAAAATATTTTATTTGAATTAAAATGATAAGAAATATGAAAAAATTGTTATTAACATTTGTACTTTCCCTCTTTAGTGTAATGTCTTTTGCACAGATTGAAGGTAAATGGAAAACAATAGATGACGAAACAAAACAAGCCAAATCTATTGTAGAAATCTATAAAAAGTCTGATGGAAAGTATTATGGAAAAGTAGTACAACTCCTGATAAAACCAGCTGATCCTAACTGTTCCGCATGTAAAGATGACAGAAAAGGGAAGCCTGTATTAGGATTAGAGATCATCAGAGGATTGAAGAAAGACGGGAATGAATTTACTGGCGGAACCATTACAGATCCTAAAACAGGTAAAACATACAAATGTACCATTACCAGAGATGGTGATAAGTTGAACGTAAGAGGTTACATTGGTTTATCTTTTATCGGAAGAAGCCAGACTTGGCACAGCGTTAACTAATCCGGGATACATACATTTTAGGAAAAGGCAAAAGAGCAGAATAGCAATCAGCTCTTTTGCCTTTTCGCTGTTTAATTATGTACAAGTTCGATAAAAAAGTATTATTTTTGTACTCTAATTTTTCAAAAAAATATGGCAGAATATACTTTTCGTGAGGTAATTGCACAGGCAATGAGCGAGGAAATGCGTAAAGACGAATCCATTTATTTGATGGGGGAGGAAGTTGCAGAATACAACGGTGCATATAAAGCTTCAAAAGGAATGCTGGATGAATTCGGTCCTAAAAGAGTTATCGACACCCCTATTGCTGAGCTTGGTTTTGCAGGGATTTCTGTAGGAGCTGCAATGAATGGTAACAGACCTATCGTTGAATTTATGACGTTCAACTTTTCATTAGTAGGAATTGATCAGATCATCAATAATGCAGCGAAAATCCGTCAGATGAGTGGCGGGCAATGGAACTGCCCGATTGTTTTCCGTGGACCTACGGCTTCTGCAGGACAATTGGGAGCTACACACTCTCAGGCTTTTGAAAGCTGGTACGCCAACTGTCCCGGACTGAAAGTAGTGGTTCCTTCAAACCCTTACGATGCAAAAGGATTATTAAAAACTGCTATTCAGGATAATGATCCGGTAATCTTCATGGAATCTGAGCAGATGTATGGAGATAAAATGGAAATTCCTGATGAAGAATACTATATCCCACTAGGCAAAGCTGATATTAAGAGAGAAGGAAAGGATGTGACTTTAGTTTCTTTCGGAAAAATCATGAAGTTGGCTATTCAGGCAGCGGAAGATTTAGAAAAAGAAGGAATTTCTGTAGAAGTTATCGACTTAAGAACTGTTCGTCCTTTGGATTTCGATACGATCTTAGCATCAGTTAAGAAAACAAACAGATTGGTGATCCTGGAAGAAGCGTGGCCTTTTGCTTCAATTTCTTCTGAAATCACATATATGGTACAACAGAAAGCATTCGATTATCTGGATGCTCCGATCAAGAGAATTACTACTCCTGATGCACCTGCACCATATTCCGCAGCTTTATTTGCAGAATGGTTCCCTAAACTTGAAAAAGTGAAAGAGGAAATAAAAAAAGCGATGTATGTTAAATAATTATAGAAAAAAACTTCCGAAAGGAAGTTTTTTCATTTATTATATTCATGAAGAAAAATGCTGAGGGATATAAATTTGATTTAAATTTGCGCGTTTAAAATTTAAAATTGCTGATATGGCAGAAGTTACGGAAGGCGGTCATCATTTTGATCTTAAGAAGCTTTCATTTGTAGGAGTAATTGTATCATTAGGGATTGTTTTTGGCGATATTGGTACATCACCGCTGTATGTAATGAAGGCTATTGTGAACGCCCGTAAAGATGGCGCTTCTATGCCGTTTGATGAATATATTGAAGGTGCACTTTCCTGTATTATCTGGACGTTGACGCTTCAGACGACTATCAAGTATGTAATTATAGCGCTAAGAGCCGATAATAAAGGGGAAGGAGGTATTCTGGCACTTTATTCATTGGTGAAAAAGCTCAAGAAAAAATGGCTCTATGTGGTGGCAATTATTGGAGCATCCACTTTGGTGGCGGACAGTGTGATCACACCTTCCCTGACCGTGATGTCGGCAATTGAAGGACTTAAAATATATAATCCTGAAACGCCTGTTGTGGTCATTACATTAGGGATTTTATTTATTGTTTTCGTAGTACAGCAGTTTGGGACGGCTTCTATCGGGAAATTCTTCGGGCCGATCATGGTGACGTGGTTTCTGGTATTGGGAACCTTTGGGCTGATCCATCTTTTTGATCATATCGAGATCCTGAAAGCATTCAACCCAATGTATGCATATAATCTGATCACCCACTCTCCAAGTGCCATAGTGATTATGGGAGCTGTTTTCCTTTGTACAACCGGAGCGGAAGCATTATATTCCGATCTGGGGCATTGCGGTGCTAAAAACATCAGAGTGAGCTGGATCTTCGTAAAGATAATGCTTATCCTTAATTATCTTGGACAGGGAGCATGGTTATTGGATAATTATCAGCAGGTATTCAGTGGGGTGAATCCTTTTTTTGGAATTATGCCTGAATGGGCAGTATTACCGGGAGTTATTCTGGCTACTGCGGCTGCTATTATTGCCAGTCAGGCTGTAATTACAGGATCGTTCACTATGTTTTCGGAAGCGATGTCTATCTCATTCTGGCCTAATCAGCATATTGAATATCCTTCAGGGATCAAAGGGCAAATGTATATTCCGAGAATTAACTGGGGCTTGATGGCTTTCTGTTTTGTGGTTGTTATATTTTTCCAGAAGTCTGAACGTATGGAAGCTGCCTATGGACTGACGATCACCATTACAATGTTGATGACAACAATTTTACTCTTATTTTGGTTAAGCAGGACAAGAGTAAACAAGTTTTTCCTGATCGGTTTTGGTGCAGTATATCTTTTCCTTGAATCCGGATTCTTCTATGCGAATGTTATTAAATTTATTGATGGAGGTTGGTTAACTATGGTTTTAGGAGGCTTTATTGCCGTATGTATGTATGCTTGGTATAACGGAAGATTGATAAAAGCCAATTTTATTCAGTTTGTGAAAATTGAGAAATATGTCGCGATCATTAAAGATATGAAGCTGGATGAAAGCATTCCGAAATACGCTACGAATCTGGCTTACCTCAGTAGAGCAAAGAGAAATGATGAAGTGGAATCCAAAATCATTTATTCCATCATTAAAAAACAGCCGAAAAGAGCGGACCATTATTTTATTTTAAGTATTGTCAATCAGGAAGATCCATATACTTTCAAATATACAGTGGATGAAATTTTACCTGGAACCATCTATAAAATCAATTTCCTTTTAGGATTTAAAGTTGACCGTAGAATCAATGATTATTTCAATATGGTTTTAAAGGATCTGATGGCGGATGAAATCATTCCTTCTAGAAGTAGCCATCCGTCTTTGAGAGCGCATAATATTCCGCCGGATCTGAAGTACGTAATTATAGACAATACCTATATCAATGATATACTTTTAACTGTTAAACAGAAAATTACACTCAATATTTACAACTTTGTGAAGTACATCGGAAGCGATGACTTTAAAGCTTGGGGAGTAAGTTCTCACAACGTAGAAGTAGAATCTGCTCCTATCACAGAGCTTACAGTCTATGATAATAAAATCGAACAGGCAGGATTTTTGCGGCATAATTCCTAGACTGTCTTGACCGGTTATGACATTCTATTTAAATAAAAATCAATAAATTTGTAGATAATTATTTTGATGGATACTATACAAAAAGAAAAAAATATTGCTTTGATCAAGGATGTTTTGAGAAACTACCTGTTGGAAAAAGGTTTCAGAAACACCCCTGAACGATATACTATATTGGAGGAAATTTACAATTTGGATCATCACTTCAATGTGGATGACCTGTATCTTCTGATGATGCAGAAAAAATATCATGTTTCTAAAGCAACCATATACAATACTATTGAAATTTTCCTTGATGCAGGACTGATCCGTAAACACCAGTTTGGAGAGAAAACACTTACCTCTTCATCTTATGAGAAATCTTATTTTGATAAGCAGCATGACCATTTGGTGATCTATAAGAAGGATTCAGGTAAAGAAATTGAAGAGATCATTGAGTTTTGTGATCCGAGAATTCAGGGTATCAAAGAGGCAATTGAAGAAGCTTTTGGCGTAAAAATTGATTCTCATTCGCTGTATTTTTATGGCACTAAGAATGACTAATCAATGAAGCCAGTTTTTTTTCTATTCATTTTTATTTCAACATTTGCATCTGCACAGGTTAAGCCTAAGCCGGTGCAAAGAGATCCCTATTTACAGACTCCTGTTAAAAATCAACCACAACAATTAAAGACTGAAGATAAAGTTAAGATCATTCATGCTGATGAAGTAAAAAAAGATCCTGCAAAATATGACGGGAACCAGCTTCTTACGGGAAATGTGCAAATTGAACATCAGGGATCTATTCTTACTGCCGATGAAGTGGTGATTTACAATGAAGAAAATTTCGTTAAAGCCATAGGAAATACTCAGTTGCGAAATGCAGACGGTTCTGTAATTACAGCCGGGGAAATGGAATATGACGGAAATACCCAAAAAGGAGTTGCCCGAAAAAAAGTTGTCCTTACAGATCCTAAAGGAACCGTTATAAGTACAGAGACCATGTACTATGACAGAATTTCAAATCAGGCTTATTATAACACAGGAGGAACGATCAATGATGGTAAAAGTGTAACGTATGCCAAATCTGCCACCTATTTCCTGACCACAAGAACCATAGACCTTACCGGAAATGTTAAGATCGAAGACCGGGAATATATTCTGGAAGGAATCAATGTGGTGCAGAACCAGAATACCAATGTTGTGGATATTAAGGGCTCTACGACCATTACCAACAGAGCCAATCCTAAGAATTATATATATACCGAAAGAGGTACTTATAGAATGAATACGGAAGAAGCATTCCTGAACAAGAATTCCAGAATACATTACAATGATAAGATCCTTACAGGAGATGATATGTATTACAACCAGATTACAGGTTTCGGCAAGGCTACTGGAAATGTAACGCTGGATGATCCAAAAGAGAAAAGATACATCAAAGGAGGATATGGTGAAATATTCAAGCTGAAGGACTCTGCGATGATCACAAAAAATCCTTACGCTGTAAAAGTCCTTGAGAAGGATTCTATATATTTTGCTTCAGAAAAGATCATTTCTTACCAAAAACCAGATTCATTGGATGCAACCGTGAAAAAGAGTTTCCTGAGAGCGTTCAGAAAAGGAAGATTCTATAAATCCAATGCGCAGGGAAGAGCAGACTCCATAGCCTTTAATGAAACAGATGGTGTTCTTCATATGTACACCAAACCGATTCTCTGGAGTGGGGAAAAACAGGTGACGGGAGATAAAGTGGAAGCCTATTTCAATACGCAAACCGAAGATCTGGACTCTTTAAAAGTTATAGGAAATGCCTTTGCTATCAGTAAAGTAGATTCGCTTAGTCTTGCAGATGAATTCAATCAGATCAAAGGGAAGCTGATGACAGTGTACTATCAGGATAATAACATCAAAGAAGCAAAAGTGATCGGAAATGCGCAGTCTATTGTGTATGTGGATGAAGACAATCAGCAAACAAAACAAAAAGAAAGGATAGGAATTACACTGTCTTCTTGCGGAATTATCGGAGCTTTATTTGAAGAAAAAGCATTGCAGATCATTTCCTGTAGTGTGGGAGCCAATTCCGATACCTATCCAATGAGTATGCTTGAGCCTTCTAAGAGAAAATTTCCTGATTTTAACTGGAATACAACAGACAGGATCAAAAAATGGCAGGATATTTTGGTGGATAGTCCGAACTACGAAGAAATAAAATACGAGGCCAATACTTCCCTGTATGATAAGGCTCAGGAAGCGGTAGAAAAAGAAAGAGCTAAAGAAGAAGCTAAAAAACCGAAAAGAGTAAGAAAATAAAAATCACTATTTATTGAATATTAATTAAATTTAGATTAATATTTTATTAAATGAAAAAGTCACCATTTCAAATTGATAGAAATGGTGACTTTTTTTGATTAAAAGCAGTATATTTTTGTTTACTTTCTAACATTATTTTTTACCCGATATATTTTGTATTTAAATAATTCTATATGAATACATAATGAGCAGATATGAAGTTAATTAATAATTTTCTGCAATTTTAATAGTATTTAAATTTATTATGCATTACATTGTAAAAATTTTAAATGTAAGCCTTAGTTAATAGCTATATTTACGGAATCAAGAAATAAAAACACAAATTTAAAACACAATGAAACTAAAAATTATTTTCTTGATTTTTATGATCTACTATGGTCTCAAAATCAATGCACAGGTTGGGATTTCTAAAGATATGTCCTTTAGACCTGACTCAAGAACACTATTACATGTAAAGCAGGATAATTTTGCTGCCCGATTACCACGAGCGAATCAGGCTTCCGTACTTCCTGCGTCCGCCAATGGTACAACCGGTGTAGGAACACAGGGTTCAGTGATCTTCAACAGAGAAATAGGAAGTATTGTTCAGAATGATGGGACTACCTGGAAGATCTCCGATCCCATCGTTACCGTTATGAAGAATAACAAAATGGCTCGTTTTGTGCGTACCGGAACAGTGACATCCAGCTGTGGTACTTGTGGATTGGCTTGCGGATTTACAGTGAAAAACTGCAGTGCGGCAAACATTAATTTCACATCCGCTAGTCCAAGTTTTAATGAAATTTCTTCAAACGTTTCCTTAGCCGCTGCTACCAGCAATGTTATTAACATTAATACACGGGGACTGTATAAAATTTCCTTTAAAAGTGGTGCGATAGATATCAGTACGCCTCTTTGTCTGGGAGTTACGATCAACCTTCAGTCGAGGCTTAATTTAGAATTGAGTACTACAGCAGATCCTACATGGAGACCTATTAATAATACGGCAAGCAGTTCCACATCAGGAGCACTGTCGGTAGGAACACTTGCTCCGGGTTCCATTGATGTAGGACAGTCTTTAGCGTTTACCTATGTTGGGGTTTTTAATGCAGGAGATAAACTGAGATTGACACTTTCAGGCACCCAGAATATTGGTACTGGTGTGTGTTCTGGAGCATTGGGAGGAAATAATATGCATTTTGCAATAAGCAATTCAGGAAATGCAGTGTCAGAGATTATTGTTGAAAAAATTAATATGCAGTAGGATGAAAAAGATTTCAATAATTATCATGGCACTCTTTCAATATTCTGTTTTTGCTCAGGTAGCTATTGGTACAAACAGTGGCAGCCAGACAAACATATTGAAAATAAAGGACGGAACTAAGGGAGTTATACTTCCGTATGCAGATAAAAACACTTCATTCCCGAAATACAATGCATCGGCACCGGATCTCTTTGATGATTATCCTAATTTGGTAGGAGGGCTGATTTACAATAAAGCCGATGATCAGTATTATAAATACGATGGATACGCTTGGAATCCCTCAAGACAATTACAGGGAATTTATCAGTCTAAAGCATCGAGATTAGGAATTTCTTCCGGTATTAGTATTCCTTGTCTTTCATTTGGAATAGGATTTTGTTTTGCAGGAAACACCCCTAATTTCCTTGCAGCAGACAATAAAAGCCAGGTTTTGGTGGATAATTTATTACTGAAAAATGCCAGTACGGTTACAATAAAACAGAGTGGGATTTATGACATTGGAGTGTCTTTAGGTTTTACAGGGGGAAGTTTCGGCTTTCAGGCGGGAATTACAGAATTTAAACTAACCCTGCAGGTAAAATATACTGCTGCATCCAATTGGGAAACAGTAGTTTCAAAAACGAATTATTCCATTGTTTTCATAGTAGATACAGGAGGCAATAAGACATCCAGTTTCTCACAAACGATCTCTTTACCAGCCGGTGCGGAACTCAGAGTGGTTCCGGAGATCAGTTCCAATGCACTATCAGGAGGTGCTCTTGCCGGGTACAGTACAGATACCAATAGCATAAATTCCTACATTGCCGCTCGTTTAATAAAAGCTTATTAAGATGAAAAAATATATATTCTGCATATTGTTGTTTATATTGAACAGCTATGATGCACAGGTGAACTTTACCAATAGCCCAAGCTCCAATTTCAATGCGAATGGAAATGACCAGGTCATGATGTATATTACCAATGCCAGCGAAGCATCTGGAGTAAAAGGATTTGGACTTCCGGCCGTGGAAACGGAAACCGATCTTCCTTACACCGGAGCAAATGCGCCCGCGACAAGAATCGAAGAATTGAGGGGAATGCTCCTATTTGTAAAAAGTACGGGACAGGCAATGGTTTTTGACGGCCTAGTATGGAGTAAAGCTTTTGAAGTAGAATCTGATAATATTTCAAGATTTCAGTTGAATGCGGTTTCAACTACTTCAGGATCGGTTATGTTACCCATTAATTCTTTAATTGATAAGTCTAATTTTTTAGCAGATCCTTTAAAATTTAAAACCAATGTGCCAACTTCTGGCGCGGATCTTAACAGATTATATATCCGACAAACTGGATTATACAGAATAAATTTAAGCCTGAGTTTTACAGGGCCTGCCGGATCTTTCAGCAACAGATTAGGAGCAAGTTTATATGTAAATGATGTGAAGCGTTTCCAATTGCTGGAAAGTACAGTGAATTTTGATGGTACACAACGTAAGATCAATTTAGATTTCTCTGTATACGCAGTTCAGGGGCAGTATATAACCTTAGAGGCGATTTCGGAAATTGGAGGGACAACTTCATATACGGTGACAAATAACAGTTATGTTACAATAGAAAAGGTACTGTAAAAACAGTATTATTTTTGTGATTTGGTGAGTCGTCTCTGGTTTTTATCAGAGGCGATTTTTTTAATCTATCGGGATAATTTCGGCGTTTGGTGAATGTTTTTTAGCTTTGCTGAAATTTTCACAGAAATGGAATTGCAAAAAGATTTTTTTATATATCAGGCGCAGACCACAAAATTTGCGGCAGGTTTTGAAGTTGAGAAAGCACAGGGAAGCTATATTTATGGAAAAGATGGCAGGGAATATTTGGATTTCGTAGCTGGAGTGTCTGCCAATACTTTAGGACACTCACATCCTAAAGTGGTAAATGCCATTAAAGAGCAGGCTGATAAATATCTTCATGTGATGGTCTATGGTGAATATGCACAGGAAAAACCGGTTGCCTTATGTAAACTATTGGCGGAAGCCACTCCTGACCCTCTAGAGATTACTTATCTGGTGAATAGTGGAGCAGAAGCCATTGATGGTAGTCTGAAATTAGCCAAAAGATATACCGGAAGAGAAGAAATAGTTTCCTTTAAAAACTCCTATCACGGTAATACGCACGGAGCACTGAGTGTTTCAGGAAATGAAAACCATAAAAGAGAGTTCCGGCCTTTGCTTCCGATGGTAAGCTTTATTGAATTCAATAATGAAAAAGATTTCGATAAGATCACTGAAAAAACAGCATGTGTAATTTTAGAAACGATTCAGGGAGCGGCAGGTTTTTTAGTTCCGCAACAGGATTATCTAAAAAAGCTGAAAAAGAGATGCGAAGAAGTAGGTGCGCTTTTGATTCTTGATGAAATTCAGCCCGGATTCGGGAGAACCGGAAAACTATTTTCTTTTGAACATTTTGGGATCGTACCGGATATTCTGGTTATGGGAAAAGGAATGGGAGGAGGAGTTCCGGTAGGAGCATTTATGAGTTCCGCTAATATCATGGAAACACTCGCTCACTCACCTAAGCTGGGACACATTACGACTTTCGGAGGAAATCCTCTGATCGCTGCTTCCTGCCATGCTACGCTGAAAGAAGTTTTAGAAAGCGGCTTAATGAATCAGGTTGAGGAAAAGGAAAAACTCTTCAGAGAGCTTTTGGTACATCCTAAAATAAAAAATATTAACGGAAAAGGACTGATGTTGGCGGTTAATCTGGGAGCTCCTGAATATACGCTGGACGTCGCTAAGAAATGTATGGAAAAAGGTTTGATTGTTTTCTGGCAACTGTATAGAAATGAATACTTACGAATTTCTCCGCCATTGACGATTTCTTTAGACGAGATCCGAAAAGGATGTCAGATCATACTGGATGTATTGAATGAAAATTAATCAAAAGCTCTCCCGTCGGGAGAGCTTTTCGTAATATTTTGGGTGAATTTTTAACTTCAAAAAGTACACCGGCGTTCTTTTGAATATTCTGATAAATATCATGCATATTATATAAAAAAATAAATACATTTTTGTGTAATAAAAAAATTAATTTATATATTGCGGGACGATAAAAATAAAGATTATATGGCGAAACATAAAGTCCATTACGAATTTCCAATGCATTGTCTTTCAGAAATTTTATACGAATATCTGGCAACTGCGGAGGGATTGTCAGAATGGTTTGCGGATGAGGTGGTAGAGAAAGGAGATGACTTTTATTTTAGTTGGGGAGGAGGGCCTGCTGAGAAGGCAACTTTGATCAGATATAAACCTGAAGGTTTCGTGCGTTTTAGATGGGAAGAGGATGAAGGAACCAAGAACTTCTTTGAAATGACTATCGTTATAGATGATATTACAGAAGACCTGTCCTTGAATATTACAGACTTCTGTGAGGAGGGTGATGAAGAAGAAAATGCAATGTACTGGGAAAACCTTATCGAGAATCTCAGAATAAAATTAGGTGCAGCATAATGATGACTGTACTTTAAATACTTAAAACTGATGAACGATTTATCGTTCATTATTTTTTTATAAATCAATCAAAATCAGACATTGGAAAATCAATATTTTACATCAGACGGATTACAGGTGACGAACAGAGCATTTTTATTGGGGGATACCATAAAAGTTTCATTCTTCATAAGAAATGCTAAGCTTATCATGGATGAGGAATGCTATTTCTTCTTGATGGCTTCCATGAGGAAAATGAGAATGAACATCCCTTTAACTTACACGCTGGAATTTTTTCAGTCTCTTTTTCAAAAAGAAATCATTGAAGGAAAGGGAATAGAGAACGGGATCATTAATTTTCAGGTATTCAGGAATTCGGATGGGATTACCCTTGCAAAATCATCAGTTTCTTACTTCTATGAAGTTACAAAAATGGATGATGTTCTTGAGGTACATGCAAGATCGTTGGAGTTGGATCTGATCAAGGAAATCAATGTCAACAATAACTTATTAAGCAATATCAGAGTGCATTGTCCGGAAAATATCTATGGAGGTATTTACGCTGAAGAAAATGATCTTGATGATGTTATTTTGCTTAATCCGAATAAAAGAATAGCGCGTTCCACTTCGGGGAATCTGTTGTTTCTTGAAGGAGATATCATCAAAGTTCCGAAACAATCAGAAGGAGCTTACATTTCTCCTTTAATGGAAAATTTTGTGACTTTCCTGCATAAAAATAACCTTGCGGATATCCAGGAACACGAGATTATTGCGTTTGAATCCCAAAAAGCTGAAGAGATTTTAATGATCTCTGACGAGAAAGGCATATTTTGTGTAGGTAAGATAAGAAACAAGACTTTCGGGAGTACCCGTTTCAAAGAAATGGTGGAAAGCTGGAAGAACAGTTTTTAATAAAATTGACAAACCCGGTAAACAACAAAGTTCCAAAAGTCCTTTACCGGGTTTTATCTGAGTAAATCAGAAATTGTGTTGTGTTTGTATCTTAATATTCGTTGAAGAACTCCACGAATTTTTGTGCGATTTCTTTCTGACCGCTTTCGCTGGTTAAATATTTTCTGTCTTTTACGTTGTTGATGTAGCCAAGCTCTACTAAAACAGCAGGAGCTTTGGTTTCTTTTAAAATGTGCAGGTTATTACGCTCGGTAATTGTACAATCCCCTAATTTTTGCGTCATCTTTGAAGCAATGCTTTTAGATTCTTCGGAAGCCTGAACATAAATTTCATGTCCTTGCCTGGAAGTTTCTTTTTCCGGAGTAGTGTTAACATGTAGGGAAATTACCATAACAGGACTTAGTTCGTTGATCTTGTTGATCCTATCTGTAAGAGTTCGGAATTCATCTGAAGTTCTGGTTAAGAAAACCTCATATTTTTCCTGGATTTCATTGATCTCGTGAATCTGCTCAGCAATATCTAAGACGATCTGCTTTTCTGAAAAATCACCATGAGTAGCACCCAAATCGTTTCCTCCATGTCCGGCATCAATTACAATATACTTCTTTTTAACAGGAGTGAAAGATAGAAATGCCGTTGAAAAGAGAGACAAAACAAAAAACT
>JAFAAJ010000021.1 GCA_023426625.1 Bacteroidota bacterium | reverse complement strand
CTGCAGGAGTGTATATCTTACAGGTAGAGAAAGATGATATGAAGATCTCCAAGAAATTAATCATCAATAGATAACAGAATCTTTTACAAAAATAAAAGCCGTTCATTTTTTTTGAACGGCTTTTTATATTTAATTTTTCAGATCTAAGCATTATTAAACTCACTGATGAAGTGCAGTTTCACATTCGGGAATTTTTCCTGAGTCATGTGGATCGTGAAAGAAGAATCCGCTAAAAATACAAGCTGATTGTATTTATCTCTCGCTAAAAACCTTTGCTTTAACCTTGCAAATTCTTTAAACTCTTCAGATTTCTCATCAGCTTCTACCCAACATGCTTTGTGCATTGCAAGAGGTTCATAAGTACATTTCGCTCCATACTCATGTTCCAGACGGTATTGGATAACTTCATACTGAAGGGCACCTACTGTTCCGATGATCTTTCTTCCGTTCATTTCCAGGGTAAATAACTGGGCAACTCCTTCATCCATTAATTGATCGATACCTTTTGCCAATTGCTTAGCCTTTAACGGATCGTTATTGTTGATATAACGGAAATGCTCTGGAGAGAAGCTTGGAACTCCTTTGAAGCTCAGTTTTTCACCGCCTGTCAAAGTATCTCCGATCCTGAAGTTTCCGGTGTCGTGTAACCCGACAATATCTCCCGGGAAACTTTCCTCCACTACTTCTTTTTTATCAGCAAAGAAAGCATTCGGAGAAGAGAATTTCATTTTTTTACCTTCCCTTACCAGCAGATAGTTTTCATTTCTTTTAAATGTTCCTGAAACGATCTTTACGAAAGCAAGTCTGTCTCTGTGTTTCGGGTCCATATTTGCGTGGATCTTGAATACAAATCCTGTGAATTGTGGCTCTTCCGGTTTTACGATACGCAGGTCGCTCTCTTTTGGTTGAGGCATAGGTGCAATATCAATAAAGGCATCCAGCAATTCGCGTACCCCGAAGTTATTCAAAGCAGAACCGAAAAATACAGGCTGCAGATCACCTTTCATATAATCCTCACGGTTGAATTCAGGATAAACCGATTGTACAAGTTCAAGCTCGTCACGTAATGTCTGTGCTGCTTTTGCACCGATCACTTCATCAATGGAAGGATCATTGATATCATCAAATTTGACGGTATCTCCAACTTTCTGTTTCTTCTCTTCCAAAAACAGCTGAATATTGTTCTCCCAGATGTTGTAAATTCCCTGGAAATCACTTCCCATTCCGATCGGAAGAGAAAGCGGAACAACGTTTAATCCTAATTTCTGTTCAACCTCATCCAAAAGGTCAAAAGCATCTTTACCTTCACGGTCAAGCTTGTTGATGAAAACCAGCATCGGAATGTTTCTCATTCGGCACACCTGAACCAGCTTTTCAGTCTGTTCCTCAACCCCTTTTGCAACGTCTATAACTACAATTACAGAGTCTACCGCCGTTAAAGTTCTGTAAGTGTCCTCTGCAAAATCTTTGTGTCCAGGAGTATCCAGAATGTTGATTTTATGGTCTCTGTATTCAAAAGCCAACACGGAAGTCGCTACGGAGATCCCTCTTTGTCTTTCGATCTCCATAAAGTCAGAAGTAGCTCCTTTTTTTATTTTGTTCGATTTTACCGCACCCGCTTCCTGGATGGCACCCCCGAAAAGCAGCAACTTTTCCGTAAGAGTGGTTTTTCCGGCATCCGGGTGAGAAATAATCCCGAAGGTTTTTCTTTTTTGTATTTCTTTGATTAAATCTGACATAGTGTATTTTGAAGTTGCAAAAATCGGGATTTTTACTGGAAATTAAAAATCAATTTATGAGTATATGAAATTCCAAACGTATCAACTCTTATTATCGCTCATAAGTTTTAACCTATAACTTGTAAACCACAATCCATAACTTATCAAAATGAATTATCTTTGTTTCCCTAAACTATTATTAAAATGGAGAAAAGCAGATATCCGAAGTTTACTTTTACGTGGATAGGAGGACTTGTTTTATTGGCAGGGTTGTTTCTGGGGACAATGTTTGTAGGATTTATCAATGTGGCATGGATGTTCATTTTTAAAGAAAATCTTCAGTACAAAGACTGGTTTCTGATGCTTTCCAATGCAGCGGGATTTCTAACGGCAATTGCTTTCTTTGATTTTATAATTGTGAGACCTTCGACAAAGAAAAAACTCAACTTCAACTTTTCTCCCACTAATTTTTATACCTATCTGCTGATTTTCCCCTTAATGTTGGGAATGATGTTCATTGCAGAATTTATTACTGCCCAGATTCCTACTACAGGGCCATTTTTTGGGAAGTATTATGAGTTTTTCTCAGATTTAATGAGCAAACTTACGGGTGATAAAGTCGTGATGATCCTTACAGCGGTAATCATGGCTCCCATTTTTGAAGAGATTGTTTTCAGAGGGATCATTCAGAAAGGGTTGATGAATAAAGGAGTTGAACCCTGGAAAGCAATATTATTCGCTTCCATAATTTTTGGGATCGTTCATGCCAATCCATGGCAGTTTGTAGGAGCTGTTTTGTTAGGATGTGTTTTGGGACTGGTTTATTATAAAACGAAATCTCTTTTATTGCCGATGCTTTTGCACGGTTTCAATAATTTATGCTCATCATTACTCATTATGTATTCCAACAACGAAAGCTTTGCAGATGCTTTCAACGTTTCCGAATGGGTGGTATTAGCTGTGGGAATTGTGCTGTTCTCTTTGTTTTACTATCTGTTTATGAAGAGATATAAAGTACATTACGCTGAGATTTAAAAAATAATATACGCAACTGAAGTGTTGAAGATTTTGAGGAAAAGAAATAAAATAGGATAAAAATGGAATTATTAGTAGCAACACATAACATACATAAAAAAGAAGAGATCCAGCAGATTTTAGGAACTGAAATCACAGTTAAAAGTTTGACGGATTATGATATTCATGAAGAAATTGTAGAGGATGGAGATTCTTTCAATGCCAATGCTTTGATCAAAGCAAAATACTGTTTTGAGAAAACCGGGATTCCAAGTCTGGGAGATGACAGCGGATTGGTTGTTGAAGCATTGAACGGAAGACCGGGAATCTTTTCGGCACGCTATGCAGGAGATCATGATTTTGCTAAAAACATTCAGAAAGTATTGTTCGAAATGGAAGGAGAGGAAAATAGAAAAGCCTACTTCATTACTGTTTTATGTTATTATGACGAAAAGGGACCTCAGTTTTTTGACGGCAGAGTTCACGGAAACCTTCTCACAGAAAACAAAGGCTTCAAAGGTTTCGGATATGATCCTATTTTTGTGCCTGAAGGTTATGACAGAACCTTTGCGGAAATGAATCCGGAAGATAAAAATAAGATCAGTCACCGTAAACAGGCGCTTGATCTGTTTCTGGAGTACCTTAAAGTTGGCAATAAATAAGACTTTAGACGAGTAAATTTCTGTGGTTAGCCAATTTTAAATAAAATTTCGGTTTTAGATTTTCTGTTGTACATTTGTCTCCATAAACTATTGATTTGAGTACTTATTTAACGATATTAGGCTTTAATTCAGCTATTCCTACGGTGAATACTTCTCCTACATCCCAGCTTTTGGAGATGGAAGAAAGATGTTTCCTTATCGACTGTGGTGAAGGAACTCAGGTACAGCTGAGAAAGGTAAAAGCAAGATTTTCAAAGATCAATCATATTTTTATCTCTCATCTTCATGGAGATCACTGTTTCGGGCTTCCCGGACTTATTGCGTCTTTCAGACTATTGGGAAGAGAAAATCCACTGCATGTTTACGGTCCCAAAGGAATCAAAAATATGCTGGAGACCATTTTCACGATTACGGAAACCCATCGTGGATTTGAAGTTGTTTATCATGAATTAGATAAGAATTCCTCTGAAAAAATATATGAAGACAACAGAGTAGAAGTATATACCATTCCGCTGGATCACAGAATCTATTGTAACGGATATCTTTTTAAGGAAAAACCTAAAGAGAGACATCTGAACATGAAAGAGATCGCTAAATATGACGAAATAGAAGTATGCGATTACCATAACCTTAAAGCCGGGAAAGATTTTGTTTTGAGTGATGGATATGTATTGAAAAATGAAGTATTAACTCTTGATCCCGCTCCGCCGGTTTCATATGCTTTCTGTAGTGATACGAGATATCTTGAAACGGTGGTTCCGATCATTAAGAATGCGACCGTTCTTTATCATGAGTCTACTTTTCTGCATAACTTGAAAGAAATGGCAGATTATACAGGGCATTCCAC
>JAFAAJ010000324.1 GCA_023426625.1 Bacteroidota bacterium | reverse complement strand
ATAAGAACTGGTATTTAGATGTATTGGTTACAGGGGCTTATGGTGGTGATATTTACAATGCATCAAGATTTGATCTGGAAATGATGAACGATTTTAAGAATCAGTCTACTGTAGTTTTAGACAGATGGACAACTCCGGGACAAATTACCAACGTTCCAAGAGCCAATTCTGCTTCGGCACAATATGTTTCCGACAGATTTGTTGAAGACGGCTCATTCATTAAACTGAAGAGTGCTACTATCGGGTACAATTTTATGTCACCATTTAAAGGTATTAGCAAGCTGAACTTATATGTTACCGGTCAGAATCTTGTTACGTGGACAGATTATTCAGGATTTGATCCTGAGGTAAATGCGTTTAATACAACAAACGGAGTATTCGGAATCGACTACGGAACATATCCGCAAGTAAGAACGTTTATTTTTGGTATCAAAGCTAATTTTTAATAGAAAGCAATTATGAAACTTAACAAAACAATATATTACTTTTTACTAGGCTCTTCCTTAACATTAGGAACCATTTCTTGTAATGACTATCTGGATACCGAACCGTTAACAGACAGAATAGTTCCATTAAATGATACTCCGTACACAACTGCAGATGAAGCAGAAAGTATCATGACAACTATCTACAGTAATTTTGGGAATGAGTACTGGCAATTAGATTATTTTTTTAATGGTGATGCTCAAACTGAGATCTCACATGCAGGAGCAGATAATGTTCAGAATTTCCAGATGGATGAATATAGGATTATTTCCACCAACTCAAACGTAAACAGAGATTGGAATTATCTTTTCGAATTCATCAACAATTGTAATAAGATCTTAAATTATGTAGATAATATCTCAGATCCGGCTCTTACACCTGCAAGAAAAGCTGAAATGAAAGCCGAAGCAGCCATCATGAGAGCAATGTATAATTTCCATGGAGTGCAGCTTTGGGGGGATTTTCCATTGGTTACAAAAGCCGTAATCGGAGTAAATGGGGACAATTTTGAAGAAGTATATGATCAGGTTTATCCTACAAGAAAGCCTGTAAATGAAGTATATGATCTTATCATTTCGGACTTGGAAGGAGCTTTAGCCAACGCACCGGCAAGTTCAAATAAATATAAAGCCAACAAAGGTGCTGCTTTAGCATTATTAGCAAAGGTTTATGCTACAAAACCTAACCCGGATTACTCTAAGGTTGTAGACTACACCACTCAGTTAATGGGATTGGGGTATTCATTATTAGGTAATTTCGATGATCTTTTTGACGGCAACCACGAAGGAAATTCCGAATCCATTTTTGAAGCCAATGGAAACGCAGGTAATGTTTGGGCTTGGGGATCTTCCATGTTCTACGGAACGGATTGGAAGAAATTCAACACGCCTTCTTATGACATCGTAAATACATTTAATGCAGAAAATGATTTGGTAAGAAAAAATTCTACAATTTGGTTTTCTCCTACCACAGTGGGTTGGTCTGATAGTTTCTGGGCAAGCTCAAATTATCCTTTCATGTATAAAATGAGAATTACGGACGGACATCAGAACTTCTATATTTTCCGCTATGCAGATTTACTTCTCATAAGAGCTGAAGCTTTGGTTCGTTTAGGAAACTTTACGGAAGCAGAAAATCTTGTTAATCAGGTAAGAAACAGAGTGGGATTAGGTGGTATTACCATTACAGGTACAGAAGACGGAATCAATAAGATTCTTAAAGAAAGAAAATTAGAGCTGGCTTTTGAAGGTCACCGTTGGTTCGATTTGAAGAGAACAGGTAAGGCAATTGAAATATTATCACAGCAAAAAGATGCAAATGGTAATACGCTTCCTTATGTTGGTAATCTCAATCAGAACAGATTATTATGGCCTGTTCCTCAGTCTCAGAGAGATAACAATCCAAACTTAACTCAAAATCCGGGCTACTAAAAACATGAAGTTTCATAACTTATATAATTATAGTTTCTTTTTTAAGAGTGCTACGCTGCTTTGTGGAGTGGCACTTCTTTCCATGTCCTCATGCAAAACCGGTTCTGTGAAAGCAGGAAATCAGGTTGAGGTGTGGCTGACAAAAGGCGATGAAAGTGTAAAACTAAGAAAGCAGTCCTCCGCTACTTTTGTAGATCAGTCGAATAACATTCAGAATATTGAAATAGATGATAGCCGGAAATTTCAGTATGTGGATGGATTTGGATATACATTAACGGGAGGAAGTATTGAGGTTCTGAACAGGCTTTCCCCTGCAAAAAGAAATGCTTTGCTCAAAGAACTTTTCGGGAATGATCCGAATTCAATTTCCATCAGCTATTTGAGACTAAGTGTCGGAGCATCCGATCTGGACAGTGAAGTTTTTTCCTATGACGATCTGCCGGAAGGACAGACGGATCCTACACTTTCCAAATTCAGTTTAGCGAGAGATAAAGATCTGATCGCTATGCTCAAAGAAATTTTAAAGATCAATCCGAAGATCAAGATTATTGCAGCTCCCTGGTCGGCTCCTGTTTGGATGAAAGATAACGGAAAATCCATAGGTGGAAGCCTGAAGCCTGAATTTTACGGAGTATATGCCAATTATTTCGTAAAGTATATTCAGGGAATGAAAAAAGAAGGAATCACCATTGATGCCATCACACCGCAGAATGAGCCTTTACATCCTGGAAACAACCCAAGTCTTTACATGACATCCGATCAGCAGAAAGAGTTCATTAAAAATCACTTGGGACCCGTATTCAAAGCAAACAATATCAAGACTAAAATTGTAGTTTATGATCACAATTGCAATAAACCTGAATATGCAACCAATATTTTAAGCGACTCAGAAGCATATCAATATGTAGACGGTTCTGCGTTTCATTTATACGAAGGAGATATTTCTGCATTAGGTATGGTTCATGACGCCTTTCCTGATAAAAACCTGTATTTTACCGAGCAATGGACGGGTGCAAAAGGAAATTTCAACGAAGATCTGAACTGGCATGTTAAAAATGTGATCATCGGTTCTATGAGAAACTGGAGCAAAACTGCTTTAGAATGGAACGTTGCCAATGATCCTGAGTATAAACCACACACAGACGGAGGTTGTACGGAATGTAAAGGGGCAATTACCGTATCAGACAGTGAAAATTTCACCAGAAATGTATCCTATTACATCATTGCCCATGCTTCTAAGTTTGTTCCGGCAAATTCTCAAAGAATTGCTTCTACTCAAACCAATGACCTTTCCACAGTGGCATTTAAGACACCTGCAGGAAAAACGGTATTGATTGTACAGAATTACAGTACAAAAGAAGAGAATTTTACGATTAAATATCATAATAAAACAGCGCCCGTAACCATTTCCGGGAATTCTGTAGCTACTTATATCTTCTAAAAACAAATAAAATGAAAAAAATCTTCTTCCTGATCCTGTGGCTTTCTTCGGTAAGTATATTTTCACAAAAAACAATAGATGAAAAAGTTTCCGAGCTGCTTTCTAAAATGACTTTGGAAGAAAAAGTCGGACAATTGGTTCAGTATAGTGGTTTTGAATATGCAACCGGACCTCAGAATTCCAATTCGGCAACAGTTTTAGAAGAGATTAAAAGAGGAAAAGTAGGCTCCATGCTCAATGTTACCGGGGCGGAAGAAACCAGAGCCTTTCAGAAGCTTGCTTTACAGTCCAGACTCGGAATACCTTTATTGTTCGGACAGGATGTGATCCACGGTTTTAGAACAACCTTTCCGGTTAATTTAGGTCAGGCGGCAAGTTGGGATCTTAACCTGATAGAAAAATCAGAGAGGATTGCAGCAACAGAAGCTTCAGCTTATGGTATTCACTGGACATTTGCTCCTATGGTAGACGTAGCAAGAGACCCGAGATGGGGAAGAGTGATGGAAGGTTCCGGTGAAGATACCTATTTGGGAACACAGATCGCTTTGGCGAGAATCAGAGGATTTCAAGGAAAAGGTCTTGGAAACCTCGATGCGATTATGGCTTGTGCTAAACATTTCGCAGCATACGGAGCAGCGGTTGGCGGAAGAGATTACAATTCGGTTGATATGAGCTTGAGACAGCTTAACGAAACCTATTTACCTCCGTTCAAAGCAGCTGCAGAAGCCGGTGTTGCTACATTTATGAATTCTTTTAATGATATTAACGGAATTCCTGCCACTGCCAATAAATATATTCTGAGAGATCTGCTGAAAGGAAAATGGAACTATAAAGGTTTTGTGGTTTCAGATTGGGGAAGTATCGGAGAAATGGATCCTCACGGATACGCCAAAGACAATATAGAAGCTGCAGAAAGAGCCATTGTAGCAGGAAGTGATATGGATATGGAAAGC
>JAFAAJ010000287.1 GCA_023426625.1 Bacteroidota bacterium | reverse complement strand
GAACTGAATGTCTTTTAAGAATGACGGTTTTTTGCCTTCTATTTTATGTCCGATGAACTGAAAGATCCAGGTGATGATAAAAACCCCGAGATAAATGAGCCATGATTTTTTTTCGAAATGGACATTTACAGCGTATGCGAAATGTTCCATCAACAGCATAATGAAGATCATGATAAATCCGATCACGAATGATAAGCGAAGATAGAAAATAGTGACCAAAACGATTGCTGCAATACTGATCAGACTGATGCATCCGAAATAAGAAGCGCAAAAGTGCGGAGCAGGGATGAGGGAAATGAAACCTACAATAGTCCAGAAAATCAAAGGAACACAGATCCAGTGGATCAGTTTATTGGTTGCGTTTCTGTGGCTTTCGCCGTACTCTGCTAAAAGTAAATCTATTTTTCTCATGGCTGTTGTAATGATTCACTAAATTAATAAATTTTTGGAATTGTTCTAAGGAATCATAAATTTCACTTCTCGATACGCTCCACTTGGTTTCGCTATTCGAAGTGACGGAAGGTGGATTATAAGATGTTGTTGTAATAGCTACAAAACCTGTATCTTTGGGGCTTTAAAAATAGGGCATGAAAGACTTAATGGGTAAAGCGATCTGGGATTATTATCACAATGAAGATCCGAAAGATCTGCAGACTGAAACTTCAATTTCCGAACTGGACGAGCTTCCGGTAGATTATCTTTTCAGAATATACGAAGACATGAATGATCTTGAGCAAAAAGCTTTGGATCTGGCTAAAGGAAAAGTTCTTGACATTGGGGCAGGAGCGGGTTCTCATGCTTTACACCTGCAGAATGAAAGAAATCTGGATGTTACAGCACTTGATATTTCACCTAAGTCTGTTGAAGTTTGTAAGTTGAGAGGAGTTAGAAAAGCGGTGGCGGAAAATATGCTTCACTATTCAGGAGAAACTTTCGATACTGTTTTGCTTTTAATGAACGGAACAGGTATTTTTCAAAGTCTTCTAGTGATTGATATTTATCTTAAAAAACTTTATTCTTTACTCAATCAGGATGGACAGATTTTAATTGACAGTACGGATATTTTATATATGTTCGATCGTGATGAAGATGGCGGTGTTTATATACCGGCAGAAGGTTATTATGGTGAATTAGATTATATTGTTCATTATAAAGGTGAATCTGAAGATCCTATCAAATGGCTTTATTTAGATTTTAATACGTTGAAAAATGCCGCTGAAAATAACGGATTCAAAGTTGAAAAAATCCTTCAACAGGAAGATTCTTATCTGGCCAGGTTATCTAAAATATAAATCAGCTTCAAAAGTTTAAAACTATTTTAAAAGAGACCAAATCCCAATACCAATACCGGCATAAACTACAACTGTGATGATGTCAGCAATTGGTTGAGAAAAGCGTTTTTCAGCAATTTTTTCGCTGTTGATCTGGTTTTTATGGAATTTCAGGATCTTTTTAGGATTATTAGTGGCGTGAGCAACCAGGCTGTCATTTTCCCAGCGGTCAACTACAATTTTATAAGAATTTCCGTCAACGTCAATTTTAAAATTTTTATTAGCTACCAGTCTCTCCTTAACATTGACAGGAACAGGAGTCTGCTGTGAATTAGAATTTGAAGATTGAGCAGTACTTTTATTTTGATTATTATTTGGGGAAACTTTGGATCCTTGGGTAATATCCGTTACTGCTACCGGCTTTTTAGTCTGATAGGTATAGCAGCTTATAAGGCAGAAAGATAAGACGATGAGATAAATATTCTTTTGCATTAGATAAATTTACGAATTAAAATAAATACTCAGTATTCGATTTTAAAGATACTATTTTTTAATTTATGAATATTGGACGACATTAAACGCGGCAGCCTCACAAAGTGAGGCTGCCGCGTTTATCTGTAAGTTGTTAAAATTATCCTATTTCAATACCGTTTTCTACGCTGTCATCAGGCGTTACGAAAGATAACTTTCCATCCGGTTTTGTAGTTAATAATAACATTCCCTGAGATTCAATTCCTCTGATTTTTCTCGGAGCAAGGTTCAGAAGGATCATTACCTGTTTTCCGATAACATCTTCAGGAGAGAAGCTTTCTGCAATCCCTGAAACCACTGTTCTTACGTCTACACCTGTGTCCACTGTCAGTTTTAAAAGTTTATCCGCTTTTTCTACTTTTTCAGCTTCCAGAATGGTAGCGGTTCTTAGGTCAATTTTAGTAAAATCATCAAAAGTGATTTGCTCTTTCATAGGATTGGCGTTAGGATTGGTTTTCTTATTGTTTTGTTTCGTCTGTTCCAGTTTTTCGATTTGTGCATCGATGACGTTATCTTCAATTTTTGAGAAAAGAAGGGAAGCTTCATTGATCTGATGTCCGGCTTCAATGAAAACTGACTTTGTTTCAAGAGTGTTCCATTCTAATTTTTCAGTATTGAACATTTTCAATAATTTCTCTGAACTGAAAGGCATGAAAGGTTCACACAACTGTGCTAAAGCTACAGCTAACTGAGCTCCTACGAATAACGAGTGTGCAGCCTTTTCCGGATTGTCCTTGATGGTCTTCCAGGGTTCTTCCGTTTGAAGATATTGATTTCCGAAACGAGCCAGATTCATCAGTGCAGTCAATGCATTTCTGAATTCATAATTTTCGAGATATCCGGCAATTTCTTTAGCTGCTTTATTGATCTCATTTAATTCAGGACTGTTTACATCACCTTGAGGAACAACTCCGTCATAATACTTATGAATCAAAACAGCAACTCTGTTGATGAAATTCCCGAAAATTCCTACTAATTCAGAGTTGTTTTTAGTCTGGAAATCTTTCCAGGTGAAATTGTTGTCCTTGGTTTCCGGAGCGGAAGAAAGAAGAGCATACCTCAACACATCCTGTTGTCCCGGGAAATCTTCCACATATTCATGGGCCCAAACCGCCCAGTTTCTTGACGTTGAGATTTTATCATTTTCAAGATTCAGGAATTCAAAAGCAGGAACATTTTTAGGCATGATGTAATCTCCATGAGCCTTCATCATAGAAGGGAAAATAATACAGTGGAATACAATATTATCTTTACCGATAAAGTGAACAAGATCACTTTCTTCACTTTGCCAGTAATCTTTCCAGTTTTTACCGTTCTTTTCTGCCCATTCTTTGGTGAAAGAAATATACCCGATAGGTGCATCAAACCATACATATAATACTTTTCCTTCAGCACCCGGAAGTGGTACAGGAACCCCCCAGTTCAGGTCTCTGGTCATGGCACGAGGTTTTAATCCATCATTTAACCATGATTTAACCTGTCCGTAAACGTTTGGCTTCCAGTCGTTCTTATGGCCTTCAAGGATCCATTCGTTCAGAAAATTTTCATATTCATTTAAAGGAAGATACCAGTTTTTCGTTTCTTTAAGAACCGGGACGTTTCCGCTTAACATGGATTTTGGATTAATAAGCTCGGAAGGTGAAAGGGTAGAACCGCATTTTTCGCACTGATCTCCGTATGCGTTGTCATTTCCACAATTAGGACATGTTCCTACGATATATCGGTCAGCAAGGAATTCTCCTGCTTGCTCATCAAAATATTGTTCAGACATTTCCTCTGTGAACTTTCCTTTTTCATAAAGCACTTTGAAGAAATCCTGACTGGTTTCGTAATGGCTTTTGGAAGTAGTTCTCGAGTACTCATCAAAAGAGATCCCAAGATCTGCAAAAGATTTTTTGATGATCTCGTGGTATTTGTCTACAATATCCTGAGGAGTTACTCCTTCTTTTTTAGCACGAATGGTAATAGGAATCCCATGTTCATCCGAACCGCAGATAAAAGCTACATCTTTCCCTGATCTTCTCTGAAATCTTGCGTAGACATCCGCAGGAATATATACACCTGCCAAATGTCCTATATGAACCGGACCGTTTGCATAAGGCAAAGCTGCCGTAATCATCTTTCTGTTTGACATTTTATAGTTATAATTTATTGCAAAGATAATGATAATATAAAGAAAATAATTACTACATTTATTTAAGTTTCCTTTAACAGTCTAATTAGGGATAAGATATTTTGTTAAACAAATGTTTAACTTTTTAATTAGGCTAGAATGTTATTATGTAGAACATAATTTAATTTAAAATATTGAATTACAATATTTTATTTAAAAATTGAATATCAATATACATAAATTTATATCATTTTCAAATTTTTTCAGGAGGATTATAATTTTTTTATAAATTGCGCAGCAGAACCTTGCTCTTTCAATAAAATAATAAACTATAAAAAATGATATTGTGAAAAATTTTACAACGGTATTAAAGATTGCGCCGGCATTTCTATTGGCGAGTACAATGGTGCATGCGCAGACCAAAGATTCACTCACTAAGGAGAAACAGATTGAAGAGGTTGTGTTGGTGGGTTTCGGAGCCAAGAAGAAAACAGATCTTACGGGATCTGTAACGGCAGTTACGGAAAAGGATTTTAATAAAGGTGCTATTGTATCTGCTGACCAGCTGATCCAAGGAAAAGCACCCGGTGTGAGAATTACCAATGGAGGAGGTTCTCCGGATTCTGCACCCAATATTAGAATTCGTGGTGGGTCTTCCATCAGTGCGTCTAATAACCCTCTTATTGTAATAGACGGTATTCCTCTGGATTCTACAAATCCTGCAGGAATTCAGAACCCGCTTGCGCTGGTTAACCCGAATGATATAGAATCTTTTTCAATCCTTAAAGATGCTTCGGCAACAGCAATTTATGGAGCCAGAGCTTCCAATGGGGTTATCCTGATTAAAACTAAATCCGGAGGAGGCAGGCTGAAAATGAATTTTAGTACGAATGTTTCTTTAGGTCAGGTTACTAAATATATTGATGTAATGGATTCCAGACAATTTATTGATTTTATCCAGACATATTTCCCTAATGACGTTTGGAAATTGGGAGCTGGTGGAAATCCGGACAATTCTGCTGTAATGGGTAAGATTTATAATACCGATTGGCAGGATGTTGTATATAGGACATCAGTTTCTACGGATAATAATTTTAGTGCATCAGGAAATTTGTTTAAAACACTTCCTGTAAGGTTGTCTTTAGGATATAATCGAACAGAAGGTGTGGTGAAAAATGATGATCTTGAAAGATTTGCGGCTACATTACGCGTAACGCCTACTTTTTTTGATAAACACTTAAAAGTAGACATCAATGCAAAAGGATATAGAGTTGATAAAAATACGGTTGATGCAAGTGGTGCTATAGGTTCTGCTTTATCAAGAAATCCTACATTACCTGTATATAGCAGTGATTTTTTTGGTCCTAATCAGCCAAATTATTTTGGAGGGTATTATCAAAACTTCTATCAGGATGAAGGGGTGTATAATCTAACCTATGATTCCAATCCATTAGCTTTATTAATGCAAAGACACCGTCCTGAAAACACATATAGATTCTTAGGTAATATGGAGCTGGACTATAAGTTCCATTTTCTGCCGGATTTAAGAGCTGTTGTGAATTTAGGTATTGAGTCTTCCCGAACCAAGATCAAAGAAATGTATGATGATAATGCCAGAAATTCTATCATCAACCTTACCGCAAACTCTTTAGAAGCTCTTATCTATAATCCGGGGTTGGCTTATGCTGAAAATCAGTTTACGAATAACCGAAATTTAGATGCGTATTTAGTTTACAACAGAAAGATTAATGATTTCTTTACCAATTTCCTGATCCAGGGAGGATATACATATCAGGATTTCAGATATGATGGAAACAAGGAGCAGTTCTATTCCGATCCTTCCGGAAGTGGTATCCGTATTCCGCAACCTAACCGGGCCAATCCTAATTATGGCTATTTTAATCACCTGAATCTTCAGTCTTTCTTTGCAAGAACCAATATTGATATTAAAAACAAATATCTGTTTACGGCTTCGTTCAGAGCTGATGCTTCTTCGTTATTTAACGGAATTCATAACCAATGGGGGAATTT
>JAFAAJ010000278.1 GCA_023426625.1 Bacteroidota bacterium | reverse complement strand
AGAAGAAACAATTGTGTCTGAATCAGAAACAGTTACGACATCAGCAGAAACTGATGTGGAATCTGCCATTGCAGTAGTAGTTGTAGTCTCCTTCTTTTCGCATTGCTTCCATAAAAAGTATGCTGCTCCGATTAATAATAAAAGTGGCAGTAACCATTTCCAGATAGAACCGCCTCCATCATGATCATTCCTGTTACTGTTGTTTTCGGGAGATACGCTTCGGGTAACATTTATTTTGGGTTCTTCCTGAGAAGGCATCTTGATTTTATCATCATCATTGTCGAATTGATATCTTTTTGCCCAGTCACCAATATTCAGTGAAGCCAATGAAAGTCCTGCAGGTAACAGAGAAGATACAATCCCTTTCTGGTCATTTAATAAACCTGAAATTCCGGCTTTATCCAAATTGTTATCAGCAGCATATTTTCCAACGGAACCTAATGTTGCTCCGGTCACCAGATTTAAAAGTGAGTTTGAAGAATTGTTGCTGATCCCTGCATAGGTTGCAATGCTGTTTACCAATCCACTGGTTTTGTCACCAAATATTAATGATAATAAACTGCTTATCCAGGAATTATTCTGATCTACGCCTCCTAATAGATTTCCCAGAATGCCACTAGATGAGGCGTTTGAAATAGCATCTAAGACAGCAGGATTATCCGAGTTATTAGCTAGTCCGCCAACAACAACAGGTAATAGTCCGCCAATAGCTTTTGAGATGCCAGATTCACTTTCTCCCAGCTTAGATGCAGCCTGAGACACTAAAGCGGGACCTAATTGCCCTTTAATTAAATCAATGATGTTTAAAGACATAATAAATTTATTTTAAAATTAATGTTAAGATAAATTTAATCAAAAAATCTACCAAATGTGATTTTATTTGAAATTTATTATGTCTTTATATGTAATTGTTGAGAAATTGCTAAAGTTTTTAATAAGCTTTTGCAAATAATACTCTTCTCTTAGATGGATTTCCTGAGATCAAAGAAACGCCTGCATCTACATCGTCATCTAAAGGAATACATCTGATCGTAGCTTTGGTTTCTTCTTTTATTTGTTCCTCTTCTTCAGCCGTTCCGTCCCAATGGGCATAAATAAATCCTCCTTTTTCTTCTAAAACTTTTTTGAATTCTTCATAAGTGTCAACTTTGGTGATATTCTCTTTTCTAAAGTTGAACGCTTTATCATAGATATCTTTTTGGATCGTTTTCAATAATTCTTCGATATAAGAATCTAAGCCGTCAAGAGAACGAACTTCTTTGGTAAGATTATCTCTTCTTGCGATCTCAACAGATTTGTTTTCCAGATCTCTTGGTCCCATTGCAATTCTCACAGGAACACCTTTTAATTCGTATTCTGCAAATTTCCAACCCGGTTTATTTTGAGTATCATTATCGAATTTAACGGAAATTCCTTTCGCTCTTAGTTTAGCCTGAATATCCAAAGCCACTTCACTAATTTGGTTCAGTTGTTCTTCTCCTTTAAAAATAGGAACAATAACCACCTGAATAGGCGCTAAAGTAGGAGGTAATACCAATCCGAAATCATCGGAATGGGTCATGATAAGAGCTCCCATCAAACGAGTAGAAGTTCCCCAAGATGTTGCCCATGCATGTTCTATTTTACCTTCTTTATTAGTGAATTTTACATCGAATGCCTTGGCGAAATTTTGACCCAGGAAGTGAGAAGTTCCCGCCTGAAGTGCTTTTCCGTCCTGCATTAATGCTTCGATACAATAAGTCTCATCTGCTCCTGCGAATCTTTCTGAAGGTGTTTTTAATCCTTTAATAACCGGGATCGCCATAAAATTTTCTGCGAAATCCGCATATACATCGATCATTTTTTCAGTTTCTTCCACAGCTTCTTCTTTTGTGGAATGAGCGGTGTGTCCTTCCTGCCATAAAAACTCTGCTGTTCTCAGGAATAAACGTGTTCTCATTTCCCAACGTACAACATTAGCCCATTGGTTAATAAGGATAGGAAGATCTCTGTAAGACTGGATCCAGTTTTTATAAGTATTCCAAATGATAGCCTCTGAAGTAGGACGAACGATCAGTTCTTCTTCCAGTTTTGCGTCCGGATCTACAATAAGCTTCTGAGGATTGTTTGGATCTGTTTTTAATCTGTAGTGAGTAACTACTGCACATTCTTTAGCAAAACCTTCTGCATTTTTCTCTTCAGCCTCAAATAAGCTTTTGGGTACAAAAAGGGGGAAATAAGCGTTAACGTGACCGGTTTCTTTAAATTTTTTGTCCATTTCATCACGCATTTTCTCCCAGATCGCATATCCGTATGGTTTGATCACCATGCATCCACGCACCCCGGAGTTCTCGGCCAGATCCGCTTTTACAACTAACTCGTTATACCACTTGCTGTAATCTTCGCTTCTTGAGGTTAATTTTGCCATTATTTTTTAACTTTTATGTATTATTGTTATCTAAAAATAAAAATCTATTTTTGATAGATTTTTATTACCATCAATTGGTATATTTTTGGTACAGATTGCAAATATAATTTAAATTAAAAATTTTTACATTATCATGAAAAGAAATATACATAAAAATTTACTTGGTATTCTGAAATCCAAAGGGATTTTGGCGATATCAGGCGGATTATTACTCATGTCCTGTGGTGCACAGATGGGCGGTTACAGTGAGACAGACGGGGTCTATTACGATCCTAACAAAGATACCCTTCCTGAAGGGGTAATCATTAATAATGATAGCGGAAACAGAGTGGGGGAATATTATGATTATTATCAGGATTCAAATGTTATTCAGAATGCTGAAATAAATTCCAGAGAACAGGATAACAGATATAACTCTTGGAATGATAATAACTGGAACAGTAACGCAACAGACTCTGACTGGGGTAATTTTGCAGGAAGCGTTACCAACTATTATGATAATTCCTGGGGATGGGGGTATCCTTGGGGATGGTATGGTTATAGCCCATATTGGGGATGGAACCGCGGCTGGGGTATAGGATTATCCTGGGGTTGGGGAAATTACTGGGGATATAATCCATATTGGAACTGGGGCTTTGGCTACTCACCTTATTGGGGAGGATATTATGATCCTTTCTGGGGTGGCTATTACGGATATCCTTATTGGGGATGGAACGGATATTATGGTAACTATTACAGACCTATTTACAGAAGAAGCGGTGCAGACGGAAGAGGTTTCAATAGCTACAACGCAGGAGGCTTGAATAAATACAAAGGAAACACTTCAGGATTCAGAAACAGTAATGGTTCTACTTTAAGAAATAATACGGGAGGATTCAGAAATACCAATCCGAATGGTGGTTTCAGACAACCGGGAAATAACAATAACGGTGGTTTCAGAAATAACGGAACAAGACCAAACAATAATCCTAATTATACTCCACCTAGAAATCAGGGAGGTTTCAGAAATGACAGCGGTACCCGATCTGGCGGATTTAACAATAGCTCCAGTAATAGCGGCGGATTCCGATCAAGCGGCTCAACAGGAAGCAGCGGTGGTTCCAGATCCGGCGGAGGTGGAGGTTTCAGAGGAGGCAGATAATATTAAACTTAATAACTATTTAAAAAATAATGTTAAAAAAATCTTTAGTAATCATGAGCATATCTGCGGCTTTTTTTGCGCAGGCTCAGGATGTTTCGGTGATAAGGAACTCTGTTGAGGCATATTCTACTACGCCTATGGTTGGTTCTTCTAAATTTAATGCGATGGCAGGTGCCAACGGAGCTTTAGGAGGAGATGCAAGTTCATTGCTGACCAATCCTGCCGGTTTAGGAGTTGCTATTTCAGGAGAGGTTACAGGAACATTAGCTATTACAGGTAATAAAAGTACCTCTTCTTTAGGAGGTTCTTCAATGAATTATAATATCAATAAGTTTGATATTGGTAATGTTGGCGGGGTGATCACTTTTCAATTGCTAACAGAAAGTGCATGGAAATTTATCAATGTTGGGGTTAATTTTTCAAATCAGTCTCTTGAAGATTATGTAGAAACACCCGGTAACAGCAATCTGATCTATGAGTTTGATACCAACAGGAATTCTTCTTATGCAGGACACGCTTACAACAGATATGGGAACTTATCCAGAACAAGTTTTGGTCTTGGAGCGAACTATAACCATAACTTATATCTTGGTTTAGGATTGAATTTCTTCAATGCCAATGTTGACCAGTATGATACTGCGGCTTTCAGATCTCTTGAAAATGGGGCAGTAGATTATTTTGATAAACAGAATACTCCTTATTTTGAAAGATCTACAGGGTTTTCTGCTTCTCTTGGGGTAATCGGAAAAGTAAGTCCTAATTTCAGATTGGGAGCTGCTTTGGAAACACCCACATTCTGGGAAATAGACAGGAGCTATGATTTTTACAATGATCCAGTATATGGAGATAACTCAGCGGTGGAAGGAAGAAAATTCACTTCACCTTTAAAAGCTACCGTAAGTGCGGCTGTTGTGGCAGGCAAGAATTTTTCATTGAATGCCGATTATACGATTGGATTAACAAAGCCGAAATATAAAGTGTACGGAGTTGCTGAAAGAGAATTGAACAACTTTTTTGATGATTTCTACAAAAATACTTCAGAGGTAAGACTAGGTGCGGAATATAGAGTGAAACAGCTAAGATTGAGAGGTGGTTACTCATTTGTTTCCAATCCTCTGGATGCCATTACGGTTAGCAGATTCGATTTCAGAAATAATGATGTAACGGCAGGTGACCAGTCTTATAATGATCTTATTTTGAATAACAGGAACCTGTTGTCGTTCGGTGTTGGATATGATTTCAAATCCTTCTACATCGATGCATCCTACCAAAACGTATCTTCTAAATACAGTAATCCTTTTATGAGAGGTATTCTGACTGACAATATAGATTCTGCGTATTATTCACCAGGTGATATTATAACCATCGATGATTATATCGTTTCAGATGTGAAAAACCGCAGAAATAACTTCTTTATTACATTTGGCTGGAAATTCTAATTTCCGGATTGTGTAATGAGTGATTAAATTGAAGGCTCCGATTAAGTTCGGAGCTTTTTTATTGATCCTGATAGATACTTACTAATGTGGATGATGGTGGAAAAGATGCATTCCCAATGCTAAAGAAACGCCAAGAATTACCAGTCCTATCTTCGTCCAGTCAATATTGTGGTTTTTATTGCTTTCAAAAATGATTACAGAAGAGATATGAAGGAAAATTCCACCTACAATGGCAAGGAAATAAGGCTGTAAATCCGGATTGAAATAATTTCCTAAAAGCATTCCGAGCGGTGAGGCAAAAGCGAATAAAGCCACAATCAGAATGGAAGGATATGAAGGTATATTTTTAGGCTTATTTCGGTTAAATAAAAAAGCACCTAAAATAAACGAAATAGGAATATTGTGAACGACAATTCCCAAAAGATAAGGAGATAATGCTTCTTCTTCATTAGCCAAAGGAATGCCCTCAATGAAAGCATGAACGAATAATCCCACCATTAAAGCCATAGGAAGGATATTGTTTTCGTTATGGTGATGGAAATGCCCGTGTTCAAAACCTTTGGTAAGAGCTTCCAACACCATTTGCAATAGTACTCCCAGAATGACAAAGATTCCCAGATTGGTACTTTCTGTTTTAACGTAAACCTGTGGGAAAACTTCATTCAGGCAGATCGTGATCAGAAATCCGGCACTCAGAATCAATAAGTTCTTGGCCAACTTTTCTTTTTTGCCAAAATATTTTCCCAGGAAAACTCCGGTGATCACACTTAAAATAAGTAAAAGAACCGGTATCATACTGTTTTCTTAAATAAATTGATGCAACGTGGTGAAGTCTCTTTAACGAATGGATTCAGCTGATAGTCTCCCCAAATTTTCACTCTTTCAAAACTACATTCAGCAGCGTAGGAATTGATAGCTTCCAAAGTGTGAAGCTTTACTTTTTCAAAGAAATGGAAAGATCTTCCGTCCGCTTCAAACTGAATGTTTTTCACGATGTGTCTGTCTTCGACTTTTTTGCAGATCTTGAAGTCGATATTACCTCTTGTAATCACTTCTTCCGGAACAATACCTCTTCGTACATATTCCTCATTCAGATAATCCAGAACAAAATATCCTCCCGGTTTCAGAACATCATAAACAGACTGGAAAACTTTTCTGTCATCATTTTCTTTATCAAAATATCCGAAACTGGTGAACAGATTGAAAACAGCATCCATCGGATCCGCATCAATAGGGTTTCTCATGTCATGCACATCAAAAATCAAAGTCTGATTTTCGAATTGCTTATCAAATTCTATACTCTGTTGAGAAAGATCAAGTCCCAGTACGTCATATCCGAGTTTGTTCAGGAAAACAGAGTGTCTTCCTTTCCCGCAAGCCAGGTCTATGATCTTGGAAGAAGGGGGGAGCTGCAGCTCCGTTGTAAGTTTTGTAATGAAGTTTTCTGCTTCTGTATAGTCTCTGTTACTATAAAGCAAATGATAATAAGGTGTATCAAACCAAGATTCAAACCATTCCATAATGCAAAAATAACTAAATTTGTGCTCTTAAAAGCAAACTATTTAGACATTAAAGTATTTAAAGATTTAAATTATTGAAACATTGATTTCTTTAATTCTTTAATCTTTCAATTTTTAAATCTTTCAATTATTACTTATGAATACAGAAAATCTACAGATACAGATAAAAACTTTCTTCGGACTGGAACCTGTTTTAGCGGAAGAAATAAAAAAATTAGGTGGTCGTAAGGTGGAAATTAAAAACCGTGCGGTAAACTGTGAAGGGGATTTGGGATTCCTTTATAAAATTAATTATTCAGCGAGAACGGCTTTAAAGATCCTGGTTCCGATCCATGAATTTAAAGCATTCAATCAGCATCAGTTTTATGACAGGCTGTTCAAGTTTAACTGGGAAGAATTTATGGATGTCGATCAGTCTTTTTCCATTGATTCTACTGTAAATTCTGAGACTTTCAAGCATTCACAGTTTGTAACTTTGAAGATGAAGGATGCTATTGTGGATTATTTCCAGTTAAAGTTTAAGAAGCGTCCCAATGTGGAAACTAAAAACCCTGATATTAAATTCCATTTGCACATCGACAGGGAACTGATAACGATTTCTCTGGATTCTTCGGGAGATCCGTTGTTCAAAAGAGGGTACAGAAAGGAACAGGGAGAAGCGCCTATTAATGAAGTTTTAGCAAGTGGAATGCTTCAGATCGCCGGTTGGGACGGAAAAGGGAATTTTCTTGATCCGATGTGCGGTTCGGGAACATTGTTGATAGAAGCGGCAATGATCGCCATGGATCTTCCTGCGCAGATTTTCAGAAAAAGATTCGCTTTCCAGAACTGGAAGAATTATGATGCGGATTTATTTGCAAAGATCAAAGAATTCAGGATCAACAGGATCAAAGAATTCACCGGTAAAATTGTAGGTTATGATATTGATGCAAGGATGCTCAACGCAGCAAGACTGAATATAGAATCTGCCGAAATGGAGGATGTAATTGAAGTTAGAAAGCAGAATTTTTTCGATTCCAAAAAAGAGCTTTTCCCATTGCTGATGGTATTCAATCCGCCGTATGATGAAAGAATTTCCATTAATGATGATGACTTTTATAAGAAAATAGGGGATACCTTTAAAACCAATTATCCTAATACATTAGCCTGGCTGATCTCCTCGGATCTGGAAGCGGTGAAGAAAATCGGTCTTCGTCCGTCAAGAAAAATAAAGCTTTTCAACGGGAAGTTGGAAACAAGGTTTTTACAGTATGAAATGTACGAAGGAACAAAGAAAGTGCATAAGCTTGAGGAACAAAAGTAAAACAAAAAAGAACTTCACTGAAGTTCTTTTTTGTTGAGATATCATTCCTGAAAATTTAGAAATATGATTTTTAAGATTTAACCGTTAATACTTTAATAAGTCATATTAATAAGTCATAAAACCGTTTGCGGATTCTTCGGGAATAACTAATTTTGAAAAATTTTTGATTTGAAGCCTACTATTTCCATCATCGTTGCCATTTTTAACCGGAAAGATGAACTTTTCGAACTTCTGAATTCTCTATCAGCTCAGACGGATAAAGATTTTGAAATTATTATTGTAGATGATGGTTCTCTTATCGATCTGAAGCCTACCATACAGAATTTTGACGAAATCCTGAATATACAATATTTCCGAAAAGATAATTCCGGACCGGGCTTAACGAGAAATTACGGAGCAAGAAGAGCCAATAATGAATGGTTGGTATTTGTAGACAGCGATGTGATTGTAGAAAAAGATTATATCGAAAATATTAAAAAAAGCATTCTTGAAATCCCGTGTGATGCTTTTGGAGGTGCGGATAAGGCTCATAAAGGCTTTAATCTGATGCAGAAAGCAATTTCATATTCCATGACATCGGTTTTTACAACCGGCGGGATCAGAGGTAATAAGAAAGCGGTTTCCAAGTTTCAGCCGAGAAGCTTTAATATGGGCGTGAAGAAGGCTGTTTTCGATCAAGTGGGAGGATTTTCGGAAATGAGGATAGGAGAGGATCCGGATCTGTCTATGACACTTTGGGAAAATGGTTTCACGACTGCTTTTTTTGATAGTATTGCTGTTTATCATAAACGCAGGGTAGATTTTGGAAAGTTCTCAAAACAGGTATATCAGTTTGGTTGTGCAAGACCTATCCTTAATCAGAGGCACCCGAATTATGTAAAAATATCTTTTGCGTTTCCTACCTTGTTTCTTTTGGGATATTTATTGGGCTTTTTAGAGTATTTTATATTAGGGAAAGGTTTTATCCTTGCCTTATTCGGGTTGTACACCTTTCTGGTATTCTTTCATGCATTATGGTCAACCAGAAATGTAAGCATTGCCGGAATGGCGGTGATTTCTACGTATGTTCAGATGTTTTCATACGGTTACGGGTTTCTGAAGTCCTGGGTTTTATTGAATATTTTCAAAATGAAGCCGGAAGACGCTTTTCCGAATCATTTTTATAAAAAATAAATGCTGTAAATCTGAAGTTTCAATATGAATAAAAAAGCTGTTGAAATTTCAACAGCTTTACATCACAAAAATAATTTAGTATATAGAAACCTCTTCATGGTTTAGTACGCCTACTTTCAGCATACACTGTTTCATCTTTTGATAGGTTCTCTCGATATCGTTGTCTAGACCTATAGAGAATCTGATCAACCCATCGGAAATTCCCATTGCGGTACGTTCTTCTTCAGGGATCTCGGAAGATGTAGAACTTCCTGAACATGAGAATAACGTTTTATAGAACCCTAAACTTACAGCCAGATAGCCCAGGTTTTCCTGTTGCATAAGTTCCATCAGTTCGTTTGCCTTTTCAGTGGTTCCTGCATCTACAGTCAATAATCCGCCAAAGCCGTATTCCTCAGACATCATAC
>JAFAAJ010000219.1 GCA_023426625.1 Bacteroidota bacterium | reverse complement strand
TACATATTCCATTCGTGTTTACTAAGGTATAGGTTCCAGGGGATGTTACGGTAATGGATGGGGTAGTCGCCCCTGTAGACCAAGTATTACCTGTAGGATTATTGGATGTCAAAGTAATGCTTCCGTTGGGACATAGTACAGTTGTAGGTGCGTTGATGGAAGCTGTTAAAGGAGTCGGTTTAAAAATAAATGATCCTGTTTGCTTACACGAATTAATACTACTGGAAGGATCATTAGGATCGTGATAATTGATGTTGTAATAATAAGTAGTGCTCGTATTTATTATAGTGGGGGCAGTGATGGGATTGTTTCCTGTTGCTGCATCATTGGCGTTGTTGAAATAGGTAACTGTAAAATTGATATTGCCGTTAAGTATCCAGGAAGATAAAGCATTGAAATTATAAGGTGTACTAATGTCACATATAGAGATTTCTCCTGGTGAGTTCGGATTAGGACCCGGAGTTCCCGGGGCTACAAAAGGATTGGGAGCGATTGTAGAATTGGTAAAAGGAGAAACGAACGTTGCGGTTCCTCCCCATGTTAAATTAAAAGTATATACGGTAGAAGACCAGTTGTCAATATATAAATAATAGGTTTGTCCGGCGATGACATCCATGTATTTACAATAAGGACTAGTTGCTCCACCTCCCGAAGTGGTGTTCGTATTGGTCATATTCATTCCGGTGCTTGTGAGTTCACCTGAAGCATTACATCTGATAGGAGATCCAAGATTTGAACATGTTTTATTCGGTCCGTAGATTGCCCAGTCATAATCAACGGGCCCGGTTGGAGTCAGGTTGAATGTTAATGTTCCGCTTGTCGCAATGGTAAATTTGTACCATACGGAATGATGTTCACCAGTTGATAAGCATCCGCCCAGGTTTTCATTTACGTTTCCGATACCTGCCGGAGTATAATTGATATTGGAATTTCCGCATACGGTAATCGCAGAAATACAATCCTCCTGTGCGGAAAATAAATGAAAACAAATGAATAATAAAGAATATAGTAATTTTTTTATCATGTTTTAAAAGTAAAATGAGTTTAGGCTAACGTAAGATAAGTGTAGTGGAAGACTGGAAAGAAGTTTATATTTGGTTGGTTTTTAGTTTTTTGTAAAAATAATTAAAATAACCATACAAAAATTGTTGAAATTGATAAGATCTTTTCTAGTCTTATATAGGTAAGTATTAATAATTTTATTAAAAGTAAAAACAATTTTTATTTAAAAATTTTGCAGATTATAAAAAAATGTATACTTTTGCAATCCAAAATGAGATGTAAAATATGTTAATAATTCCTGTAAAAGATGGTGAATCCATCGATAGAGCGTTAAAAAAATATAAAAGAAAATTTGATAAAACTGGAACAGTTCGTCAATTAAGAGCTAGACAACAGTTTATTAAGCCTTCTGTAACTTTAAGACAAGCTAGATTGAAAGCTGCTCACAAACAAAGAGCACTTAGCAAAGAAGAGCAGGCTTAAGAATTTTTCTTAAACTCATACTAAATTCACTTCTTAAATTCCTATATTTGAGAAGTGAATTTTTTGTTTATACCCTAGGATATGATGCAGGCTAAATTCTTAGAATATTTGCAGTTCGAAAAGAGGTATTCTCCTCATACCATTACAAGTTACAAAAAAGATCTTGAAGATTTTTCGCATTTTTATCTCAGAACAGAGGCTTCCGAAGATATCAATAAAGCAGATAAAAAAGTAATCAGGAATTTTATCGTGGAACTTAGTGAAAAAGGTATATCAAAAAGAAGTATCAACAGAAAACTTTCCTCACTCCGCAGCTTTTATCTTTTTCTTTTAAAAATAGGGGAGATAAATGTTTCTCCTGCAGAAAGCATCTCATCTTTGAAGTTTTATCCTGAAAAGCAGATTCCTATGTCTGAAGAAGAAATGCGACTGCTTAATGATAGAGTATTTCAGGAGGATGAGGATGTACTGGAGAAATGTATTGTTGAGGTGTTGTACCAAACAGGAATCCGTAAAGCTGAGCTTTGTGGCTTGATCTTTGAAAATGTTAACTTAGACAATAATGAGTTGAAAATTATTGGAAAAGGGAATAAAGAAAGATTCGTTCCTGTATCAGAAGACTTGGTACGCCTGCTTAGATGCTACCTGAAAACAAGAAGTCCTCAGGAAGAATATAAATCATATTTTTTTGTCAACAAAAAGGGTAAAAAACTCAATGAAAAATTTGTTTATGTGGTAGTTAATAAGTACCTTAGTCATATAACTTCTAAGCAAAAAAGAAGTCCTCATATTTTAAGGCATAGCTTTGCTACACATGTTTTAGATAATGGGGCTGAGATCTCAAAAGTAAAAAAAATATTAGGGCATTCCAGTCTTGCCAGTACTCAAGTCTATACGAATGCTAATATAGAACAATTGAAAAAAGTGTTTAATCAGGCTCATCCAAGAGCATCAAAAAAAGAAGAATTATGAAGATCACAGTTCAATCAATTGGTTTAACTCCACACGAACCACTAGAATCTCACATTGACAAAAAAGTAAACAAGCTTGATACTTTTTATGATAAGATCCAAGAGTGTAAGATATTCTTAAAAGTAGAGAATAGTACAGATAAAGCCAATAAAACAGCCGAGATTATCTTGGTGGTTCCGGGAGATGATATAGTTGTAAAAAAGACAACAACAAGTTTTGAGGAAAGTTTAGACCTTTGTGTTGATGCTGCTAAAAAGCTATTAATCAAGAAAAAAGAAATGGCATAAGAAAAAAGTTAAAAAAAGTCATTGAAAAATTTGAGAATTCAAAAAATCCGTTCTATATTTGCACTCGCAAAAAGGAACTGCGATCTTTTGAATTCTTTTTTTAATTTGCCTCCATAGCTCAGTTGGCCAGAGCACGTGATTTGTAATCTC
>JAFAAJ010000201.1 GCA_023426625.1 Bacteroidota bacterium | reverse complement strand
GTCTATATGGTTTTCAATGTTTTTTATTCTGAATAACCCTTCATATACCAGGCTTTCCCCAACATCATTTCGGATGACAAAAATTTCCTCATTTTCTCTTTGATGATAAAAGCGAAATTTATTTACTTGTTTATATTTCTTCCCGCCTAAACTATAGAACGTTACTCCATACTTTTGGTTTGACAATATTTTCGAATATGTACTTTTTATATTGTTTAAATCAGTTATGATTACATTTCTGTTTGGAGTGCAGTATAAACAAATAAAAAAGGAAAGGAGAAGTAATCCTCCTTTCACTTTTCTTTGATTAACAAGCCCAATCAGAATCATCAGTATCTTGATCTCTTTTAACTTCTCCTGTTGATCTCACTTTTGTCAAGTTTAAAGTTGTACAATCTCCTATGGAGCTTTCCAGATCTGTATTACCACCTTTAATGATATTCATTTCTTGGCGATTAAATTTTTTTCCTTTAAGGGATTCTAATTTTTTCTTTTTCATTTTCTTTTGAATTTTTTGGTTTAATGAATTTGTGTTGTCATACATTCCCTGACATGGGTTTGCTGATCAGTTTTTGTGTTTTTTTTGCATTGTGCACATGCAAAAAGTAAAGCGCTTCATCAATTGATGTCTCAAAACTATAGAATATTATTTCACTTAAAAGGGATGAAATTTGCGGATTTTGTGCAGTTTTTAACTGATAAATTGTACAAATTTTGAAATTTGCAAATGGGTTATATGCAACTTGTACAATTTGCAATTGAAATTTGTACATGAAAAAAAATGACTGTAAAATGAATTTAGTCGGGAATTGGTAATGAAGAAATAAATTTTTTAAGGAATTAATTCAATGTAAAAATTATGTCCCGAGGTTGGGATTTTAGTTTATATTTTTATTTTTATGCACAAAACAGGTACGAGAAAACAATTCAAATAGGGTAGAAGAGTGGTATCGGTTGTTTGTAATTAATAATAGCACTTCCTATAAATTCTCTGCTTCAATAAAAACTCTTATACTTTACAGGAAAAAAATGAATACAAACGATGATCTGCTTTTTGTTTTTGAACTTAAAATAACTCCACTTTTCCCGATTAAAAATTCTTTGACAGTTAGAACTGTTTTAAATAGTATTTTATTTAAACAATCGTTTAAATTGTTGCGTGAATTTTATTAAAATAAGATTGTGGATATTTCTGTATTTAATTAATTAACACTTTCATAATAAGTTCATTAACGCTGAACAAAACCTGGTAAACTTAAAAATTCTTAAAGTTTTCATAAAGTTTTAAAATTTAATGAAAATGTTTTTGTATTTATAAAATATGTTGTACTTTTACATCGCCTTGAATGAGGGAACAAGTCAAGGTAATAAATTTTTTTTCATCATTTGTGTTTTTAGAATCGTATCGCCTGATACGATTCTTTTTTTGTTTATTCCTGTTTTTCATAATTTAGTAACAGGTCGATGAAGTAAGAATAAGTGATGGAACCTTCCTGTTGATTGCTTTTTA
Organism: Bacteroidota bacterium; assembly: GCA_023426625.1. GTDB lineage: Bacteria > Bacteroidota > Bacteroidia > Flavobacteriales > Weeksellaceae > Chryseobacterium. The sequence goes on along the minus strand of JAFAAJ010000201.1, from coordinate 2,390 downwards.
GGAAAAGGTTGTTGGTATAGCTGAAAAAATCATCAAGCCAACTCTGATGTTGTAAGATGAAACTCTTTTCGAAAGCTCTGTCTCTTTTCATTCCGGGAGAATAGTTCATCAGTATCTCTTTCACGAATTCAGGATCTTCTTCAATGATGAATTTTAAAAGACTTTTCAAGGTGAAATATTCAGTGCTGTACCTTAATTCAGCATTTTCAGAATGGATGCCGATCAGATAGCCGATAAAGTTGGCTTCCTGCTCTCTTGCAAAACCGAGTTGGTGTGAACTTTCGTGTGCAGTGGTAAAAGGAAGGAAAGTAGAGGGCAGCTGAGCATTGTACTGAGCTTCTGCTGTAAAAGGATTGTAATACCCCAGAATGCCTGTAAAACTCATAACACTCTTAAATATACTAGGCTTAAAAGAGTTGATTGAAGGAACATCTTTATCTGAAATAGATGCAGGAAGTTTCTTCTGCTGTGAAAGAATCTCATTTTGAATGGATCTTAAATCCGTCACGATAAAAACACCATTCTTGTCTTCAGTTATAAGTTGTCTGGTTGATTTGCATTTTTCAAGGTATTGTAAAGCCAGTTTTTTTGCCTTGTCTAAAGAAGGTTCTTCCTGTAAGGCTAACTTTTTAATAATAGGAGTCTGAAAATATAACATCCCCCAAAATATCTGGTAAGTAAGGTAGAAGATATTGACAATAGCCAGTATTTTTAATATTGCATTGTTTCTCGTTTGCCTCTTAAAACATCTTATCGCTAAATATAAAAGAAGAACACCTATCACAATATATATAATGTCACCCAAAGAAAATGGGATCCATGAGAACAGGATTTGATGGCTTTTTTTTTGTAGTTCAAACAAACTTTCAAAAAAGGAGATCATCATTTCCGATTTCGAGAAAACATAAAACAAAAGAATTTGGACAACTAAAACAGTTGCCCAAAACCTCTTCTTCTTATATATTTTTATGCGGTTAATGTCCACCTCCTTTAGAAATTTTATCAAGGTCGATTCCCTGAGATTTTAAAATTCCGCTTACACGAATGGCATAGAAAGCAAGATAAGCAAAACATAAAACACCAATGATATAACTTGACTGAATATCTGTAATGTCAGCTACATACCCTTGAATAAGACTCACGATTCCTCCTCCCATGATCATCATGATCAATAAACCGGAGCCTTGGTTAGTGTGTTTTCCTAGTCCATTGATCGCAAGAGCAAAAATACATGGCCAAAGCGTAGAACAGAATAAACCTACACTTGTGATGGCATATACAGAAACCATTCCTGTAGTGAACATACCAATCAACAAGGCAGCAATACCTGCAGAAGAGAAGATCAACAGCATTCTTGCAGGATTTCCCTTACTCATAATATCACAGATGATCATTACTATAATAATTAATGCATATACATAGAACGGAGACAAATCATGCTTTGCAACAGCATTCACAAATAAGAATACTCCAAAAGCCAGATATGGAGCCAGGAATCTTAATATTTTTTTGAATCCGGCACTGAAATCGAATGCTTCAACAGCGCCTGTCCAACGTCCGATCATCAATGATGCCCAATATAAAGAAATATAAGGAGCTACATCTTTAGTTTCAAAACCTAATCCTTTTTCCATATAAGCAGGAAGATTACTTGCCGTAGATACTTCCACTCCTACATAAACGAAAATAGCAATCATCCCTAAAACCAGCTGTGGAAACTGCAAAGCAGAAGTTCTGTGTTCTCCCGGAGTAGAATCATCAGTATCCTCAATGTTAGTTGGAGTTACTGCCGGAAGAGAAGAGAATTTCAGTAAAAACGCCACCAAAGCAAAAGCTGCCCCTAAAATAAGATATGGTATTTTCACACTTTCGATGCTTGCTTCAGTATTTCCTGCCGTAGCAGAACCGAAAATAGCAAAAGAAACGATAAGCGGACCAATCGTAGTTCCTAAATTATTAATTCCTCCAGCCATGGTTAATCGTTGAGAACCTGTTTCAGATGGTCCTACTTCAATAGCCAAAGGATTGGCAACGATCTGTTGCAAAGAGAAACCTAATCCCACAATGAACAATCCTGAGATCATCAACGGAAATGAACCTAAATTGGCAGCAGGGTAGAACAGCAATGTTCCGGCAGCTGAGATCAGCAAACCTAGGATCAGACCGTTCTTATAACCTATTTTGTTGATCAGGTCTTGTTTTAAGCTTTTTGAAACACCCATGTAAATTAATGATCCTACAGTATACGCTACATAGAAGCATATCTGCACAAGCATACTTTCGGTTTGAGATAAATTAAAAGCTTTCTTGAAAACAGGAATCAGAATATCGTTACTTGCCGCTACAAATCCCCAGAAAAAAAATACAGTAACCAAAGGAATAAATTGACC
>JAFAAJ010000188.1 GCA_023426625.1 Bacteroidota bacterium | reverse complement strand
GTGCATGGAATTCTCTTCCTACATAATCGAAAGTTGCCCAACCATCATAATCGTATTCAGCAATTTTCGGATACCATTGCGTCATGGTCATATCAACACCCTCCCTATTATTTCTTCCGCTTCTTCGGATCTGCTGAGGAATCACCGCATCCCATTCCATTGTAAAAGACGTTTTGGAATTAGGTTTTATCGGTTCATTCAGGTAAACCTTCATGATGGTTTCCTGGATTTCAAACTTCAGATCTTTTCCGTTTTGTTTGATCCAGTGAATATTTTGAGCCCCTTCCTGATCTTTCGGGATAGAAGCTAATCTTGAAACTCCTGCAATCTGTAATCTTGAGTCTCCGTTTTTCCCCTGATTGGTCACTCTTTGATCCATCATGGAATTCGGTTTGAAGGCATTCCAATACAGGTGGAAATACACCACTTTGAGCTCATCCGGTGAGTTATTGGTATATTCTAAAGTTTGATTTCCCTGATAAGTAAATTTTTCAGCATTGACATCAATATCCATCTTATATTTTGCAGCCTGCTGATAATAAGGCGTTTGCTGAGCCTGGAATTGTGAAATGATAAACGCAAATAGGATTGCAACCGATTTTCTCATTTAAAATTTATTTTTTCTAAAGGTAATAATTTATGTCTGATCCTCAAATGTGAGCAACGCTGAAGCTTTTACTCCGTCTGTTGCGGTTTTAGATTAAAATATTTTTTAATGGTTAAATAACCAGAGACGATAAATTAATTCAACAATTTTTTTATTAAAGTGATCTGTCCCAAATGGTAATAAGCATGCTCTATCATTCCATCAATATTTCTTAGATAGGTTCCGTATTTTGCATCCACAAAAACTTCATTCATTTTAGAATCGGGCATTTGTTCTAATAAGCTGGCAAATTTTTCAGCATCATTCCAGAATTTCTGTAAAAGTCCCTCCCACTGTTCCTGAGATTCAATGGGAGGAAGATCGAAACTATATTTATCTCTGATCTCCAAATTACCTCCTTCAAAAACATTCACCAATCCTGCAATATAATAATCTATGTGAAAAGTCAGCATAGCAATGGTATTCAGGGAACCGATCTTTGTTGCTGCCTGTTCCCAGGTTACATCAGAAAGCTGATCTTTGAAATTGGTATTGGCAATCCATAAACCTTCCAAGATTACTTCCCGGAATCTTTTGGCAAGTTGTGATGTTGAGCTCATTGTTTTAATTTTTTTTAAAGATAAACTTCCTAGCAATAAATAAAAAATAAATCCTTCAAGGTCGATACTTTGAAGGATTAATATTCATCAATATATAATTATTTTTTAGCTGAAACTTCTTTCTTTCCGCTTTGCAATATTTTTTCCAATATTCTTAAAGTGATCAGATAAGTTGGCTTTACTCCCGTAAGTCCCAAACCTCCCGAAGAAAGTGTACTTCCCGTTTCCAAAGGATTATCCGAAGCATAATAAGCATACATTACAAACAGATCCGGTGAAATATGATGTCTGATTTTAGAAGCCACCTGAATCGCTTTCTGATAATGTGCTCCTTCCATTTCAAGACCTATTGCCTTCCAGGAAGTATTCATAAAATAGGAAAGAATATCCCTGTTTTGAAGTGAAGTTCCTAAAACCGTGATCATAGGTCCTTCAAAAACTTTTAATTCATCATCTTTAAAATCTTCAAGAGATAAAGCATTTTCAAAAGGATAATTATCCGCAGTTCCTTCAAAAATATGGGAAGTAGGGATCATAATATCTCCTTTTCCACCAGCAAGGATTCCCGCTTTTCCCATAATGGAAACCGATCTCACTTTCATCATATAGACTTCTCCCTGATGCTCGAATGGTCTCAACAGCTCATCCATCACCTCGAAAGCCTGCTCTCCGAAAGCATAATCGAAAACCATGATCACGTCATCACCTCCAAATTTAATATTACCGAAAGGTGTATTTTTCAGATCCATCTTGCTCAGGTCGATGATCTGGACGTCTATATTACTTCCGCTTTTATCATCAATATAGATCATTCCCTGATCCAAAGCATACTTCAATACTTTATCACGAAGGTCTTTCTTATTGGAAATATCTTCATAAAGCTTGTAATCCACTTCTTTGGTCTGCTTCTTTTTAAGAGCATCATTCGCATAAAGCATATTCTTTACGGAATGCATATTGGCCGAAATGATGTGTAGCGGACGCATATGAAGATTGTTTTCAAATAAAACTTCTTTCACTGTATTCGCCCATTTTTCACCAAAATAGTGGTGACCTACTCTTTCCTTTAATATAGCACTGAAATGAATTTCTCTTTCTCTCGTCTGTTTGGCATCTTCCAAACTCACTTTTCCCAAGTTGTAAATGATCTTGAACAAACGATCAGGATTGTTATCATCCCCGAAAGTATTATAAGCTCTTAAGGTTTCGTCAAAAGTTCTTCCAATTAAAGATGAAAGATGAATAAGTGCTACTTCTTTTTCTCTTCTGCTGAATTTCTTTTCACCCTTTACAACTTCCTCAATAATCTTAAAAGCACGTGTAGGTTTCCAGTTTTCTTCCTGGATGAAAGCCAGGTTACGGATCTTATCTGCTTCTATAAATAAGAAGGTAAGGTGAGTAAGAATGTCATAGATTTCCGAACGTCCCAAAAGAACTTCAATATTCATCTGGTGCTCGTCTATTCTGTAACAGTTTCTTCGTCTCTTTTTTGGGACGATAGGTTCGAAACTTCCTTTATCAAATCCTTCATCTGAAGTAAGATGAATAAAAGCGCACTCTTCAATTCCTTCGGGAAGCCTGTCCAATACATACATCAAACCATCCAGTTCCAGTTTATTGGGAACATTCATGGTTCCATAAATTTCCGGATTGACGGTTTTTAACAAGCTTCTGATACTTTCTCCTGAAACACCGGCGGGTTTAAAAAAACCTCTGTAAAAGAGGTGTCTCATAGAAATATACAATCTTTCAATTGCTTCCGTTGTTTCTCTTGCTCTAGAATTTGTCATAAAATAAATTTCACACAAATATACAAAATCTCCCACCAACTTCATGTTAAGTATCTTTTAATAAGATATTTAACATAATATTTGAATTTATGCTTAAACAAATCATAAATTTTGACCTTTCGTTTGAAATTTTCACCACACACCCCCTTTCAAAAAACCAAATACCCGTTTGAAAAATAGTTAAATTCAAAATTACCCCTTAATTTTTTAGGGTTAAAATCATTTCAATTCATTTTTTTTTGTAAATTTACCCTGTAAAAATAACCTTATTATGTCAACTTTAAGATTCAAAGCGTTAGAAACCTTACCATTTAAGGACTTTAGAAGAGACAACTCTGTTGAGGTTCCTGTAAAGTTATCAGAATTATTCTGTCAGAATGTTTTCTCAGAAGAAACCATGAGAGAATATTTAACGAAGGAAGCATTCCAATCAATTATGGATGCTGTGAAAAAAGGAACTAAGATCCAGAGACACATCGCAGATCAGGTAGCTGTTGCTATGAAAGACTGGGCGATGAGCAAAGGAGTAACTCACTACACTCACTGGTTTCAGCCTCTGACAGGGACAACTGCAGAAAAGCACGATTCCTTCTTCACGCCAATCGAAGGAGGAAGAGCCATCGAAAGATTCAGTGGAAACTTATTGATTCAGCAGGAGCCGGATGCATCTTCTTTCCCGAACGGAGGAATCAGAAATACATTCGAAGCCAGAGGTTATACAGCTTGGGATCCTACTTCTCCGGCTTTCATCATGGGGACTACTCTTTGTATCCCTTCTATCTTTATTTCTTACACAGGAGAAACTTTAGATTATAAAGCACCGCTTTTAAGAGCTTTGAACGCGGTAGACGAAGCTGCAACCAGCGTAATGCAGTATTTCGACAAAAACGTAACAAAAGTAACGCCTACCTTAGGTTGGGAGCAGGAATATTTCTTAGTTGACTCGGCATTATACCAATCTCGTCCGGATTTAGTGTTAACAGGTAAAACATTATTAGGACACTCTCCTGCAAAAGGGCAACAATTGGATGACCACTATTTCGGTTCTATTCCTACAAGAGTTATGAACTTCATGAAGGAACTGGAAATCGAATGTATGAAACTGGGAATTCCAGTAACAACAAGACATAATGAAGTTGCTCCGAACCAATTCGAATTAGCTCCAATGTTTGAAGAAGTAAACGTTGCCGTAGACCACAACTCTTTGTTGATGGACATCATGGCAAGAATTGCTCACAGACATCACTTCCATATTTTATTCCACGAAAAACCATTTGCGGGAGTGAATGGAAGCGGAAAACACAACAACTGGTCTTTAGCGACTGATACTGGTGAAAACCTTTTAAGTCCCGGAAAAAACCCTAAGAAAAACTTACAGTTCTTAACGTTCTTCGTAAACACCATTAAGGCTGTTTATGAATATGCAGATCTTTTAAGAGCAAGTATCGCTTCGGCAAGCAACGACCACAGATTAGGTGCCAATGAGGCTCCGCCGGCAATTATTTCCGTATTCATCGGAAGCCAGTTGTTCAGCGTTCTTGAGGAGCTTGAAAAAGTGACGAACGGAAAATTATCTCCGGAAGAGAAAACAGAATTAAAGTTAAATGTAGTTGGAAAAATCCCTGAAATCCTTTTGGATAACACGGACAGAAACAGAACTTCTCCGTTTGCATTTACAGGAAATAAATTCGAGATCAGAGCTGTAGGATCTTCTGCAAACTGCGCAGAATCTATGACAGTAATGAATACGATCGCAGCAAAACAATTGAACGACTTCAAAAAAGAAGTAGATGCTTTAATTGAAGGCGGGTTGAAAAAAGATGAAGCGATCTTCAACGTATTAAGAGAATACATCAAGCAGTGTAAGAACATTATGTTCGAAGGTGACGGATATTCTGATGACTGGGCAAAAGAGGCTGAAAAGAGAGGATTGAACAACTTAAAAACGACTCCGGAAGCTTTGAAAAAAGAAATGGACCAAAAATTCGTTGATCTTTTCGAAGAAGTAGGCGTATTCACTCACAGAGAAGTTGAAGCAAGAAATGAGATCAAACTGGAGAAATATTCTACCGTAATTGATATTGAAGCAAGAGTTTTAAGTGATATCGCAAGAAACCACATTATTCCATCTGCTTTAAATTACCAGAACAGATTAATAGAAAACGTTAAGGGTCTGAAAGAAATATTCGGAGATAAGGATTTCAAATCATTAGCAAAAGAGCAAATGAGTTTAATTGAAAGTATTTCTGAGAATGTTTCCAAGATCAAAATCGGCGTTGAAGATCTTATTAAAGCCAGAGAAGCTGCAAAAGCAGTTACCAACAGCCAAAAGCAGGCAGAAGATTACTGTAATAAAGTTAAACCATATTTCGATGTGATCAGAGAAGCTTCAGACGCTCTTGAAATGATGGTGGATGACGAACTTTGGCCAATGACAAAATACAGAGAAATGTTATTTACAAGATAACAGCTGTCAAGTTCCATATTAGTTACAACTCATCGGTATTTCCGGTGAGTTTTTTTGTTTTTGTTAACAGGTGTAAAATTTGAGTTTTAAAACTTCAAAGCCCATTAATAAAGGAAAGGCTATTTATTTTGTTAAAAAATCTTAATAAAAAAAAACCGCAAGCTACCGAAAATGGGGCATTGCGGTTTGTTTTTCTTTAACATACCTAAATAATATGTTAAAATGTGTTAAAACAAGAACCTGACAATAATCATATCAGGGGTCTTTTTACCGGAATCTTTACTTTTGTATTGCTTTTGAAAAATAAATATTCCTTTTAACACGGTAATCAAATATATATGAAGAAAAGAGTTTTGCTTTATTTAGTCGCTTTTGTATCTACTATTTCGTTACAATCTTGTGTTACAAATTATGTAGTTTCAAAACCAGCAACTTACACTAAAGAATACAAAACAGATGCCAAACTAGCTTCTATCGATAATAAGAAAATGGAGCAGGATAAGCAAAGATTAATCGATGCTTTTCTTAATGAAAAGGCTGTTTCTTTAGCTAACACAAAAAATACTATTAAAAATTCTGAGATCGCAAAAGCGATCAAATACAATAAAACGATCGATAACATCTTAACTGAAGCAGCAACTTACCTTGGAACTCCTTACAGATACGGAGGAATGACAAGAAACGGAATAGACTGCTCAGCTTTCGTACTTTCAGTTTTCGGTGCTGCAGCTGGTCTTAGTTTACCAAGAGTAGCCGCTTCACAAGCTCAGGAGGGAGAAACAATTGAAAAAACAGATCTTCAGAAAGGTGATTTGGTTTTCTTTTCTCACGGAAGAAGAATTTCTCACGTAGGAATCGTAGAAAGTGTTTCTGAAGATGGAGAAGTAAAATTCATCCACGCTGCAACATCCAAAGGTGTTATGGTATCATCACTGAACGATTCATATTGGGGACCTAAATACAGATTCGCAAAAAGAGTTATCAATGAAAATGGAGATGCGTACAACCTTGCTGCAACAGCTTCCAATACTACAGTTGAAAAAAGCCTTTGATTTTAAATAATTGATTTAAATAATGAAGCCGTCAGATTTTCTGGCGGTTTTTTTGTTTCTCATTTCGGAAGCCTTATTATCTCTCTATTTCTATATCGAATTTATAAAACAGAGACCAAGAACTTCAGAAAGTGAAAATTTGGCCTGTTTAAGCCTGTTTATCGCCGGATCTATCATATAATTGAAAGAACCTCTGATCAGCTTCCTCAAGGTTTGTATGTTCGAAAACAGCGCCGGCTAAATCACAGTTGGTAAATACAGCCTGAGACAAATCAGATTGCCCGAAGTCCATATTATTCAGTCTAGAGTTTCTGAATATGGTTCTTTTAATTGATGCTTTATAGAAAACAGAACAAAGTTACCGTTGAAGAGATTATACAAGGCTATTTCTATCAGAATAATTAAGTTTAAAGAATATAAAGGTCATGATAGAGAACGCCAATAAAGAACTTCCTCCGTAGCTGAAGTACGGCAACGGAATCCCAACGGTTGGGAAAAGCCCCATAACCATCCCTAAATTGATGATAAAGTGCATTAATAATATAGAACCAAAACAATATCCAAACACGCGGTTAAAAGTGGATTTCTGTCGTTCTGCCAGGAAATAGATCCTTCCGATGTAGATCATGTAACAAAGTACAAGAACAGCACTTCCTACAAAACCCCATTCTTCACCAACGGTACAGAAAATATAATCTGTTTCCTGCTCGGGAACGAATTTCCCCTGCGTAACGGAACCCTCTCTATATCCCTTCCCTAAAAGCCCTCCGGAACCGATCGCGGTTTTAGAATATAATAAGTTATAACCGGAAGTATCCCTGAATGCTTTTTCACCTTTATAAAGAACTTCAATTCTCTCTCTTTGGTGTTTAGGAAGTTTTTCTAAAATGTAAGGTGAGCTAAAAGCCAATCCACAAAGTATAAGCACCGATCCTGCAATTCCGGTAATGGAAATAACATTCCAGGACATTTTATAGTAGTTCATGGCGATCCAGCCTCCTACAATTAATATGATGGTAATTATTACATAAATAGGATTTACCGCTAAAGACACCAGAAAAACACCGGCAAAGAGGAAACCAACTCCAAAAAGTAATCCGCTTAGTCCTTCTCTATATAAAGCGATAAAAAACGCAATAAAAACCAACATGGAACCTACATCCGGAATTGCCAAAACTACCGCCGCCGGAACACCTATGATTCCTAAAGCGGTCCAGAATGATTTTTTATTACTCAAATTAAAATCCGGTCCTGACACATAATTGGCCAGCATAAGTGCTGTTCCAATTTTAGCAAACTCTACCGGCTGCATCGTAAAACTTCCAAATTTATACCAGTTTTTTTGCCCTAAGATCTCTTTACCAAACGGGAAAAGACCGATAAGCAGCAATACTCCACCTATATAAAGTATTCCCGCCATATTCTCGAAGAACTTACTTCTTCCCACAAAAATGACAAGCCCTACAAACAGCGAGATACAAAAAAATATCAATTGCTTTTCACCTAACTTCTGGTCTACACTATAGATATTGGCGATTGCAAAAGAGCAAAGCAACAAATACAAACCAAGACCCAGCTTATCTATTCCTTCTGTCCATTTCATTGTCTGGTGGTTTTAGGTTTGTTATTCTTTGTTTCTTCGTCTATCTTTTTTTGCAGTTTTGCTTTCTGCTTTTTGATGAATTCAATACTGTCCTGCATTCTTTTCAATTTAACAGAATCCGGTTTCGGTTCTACATACAGTCCTTTCCGTTTCAGATCGGCGATCCACTGTCTTTTATATTCAGGCATAAAACTGGAAGTAATCATTCTTTTATAAAGATGCTCTCTTTTCAGGTCACCTGTGATATACTTTTCAGCGATCAGCGTACAAGCCGGTCCCGCCCAAGTAGCTCCAAAACCCGCATGTTCCATAACAGCAACCACTACAATTTTCGGTTTATCCGCAGGGGCAATGAGTACAAAAATAGAATTATCTTTTCCTTGTGGAACCTGTGCAGTTCCCGTTTTTGCCAATTGCGTGAAATCAGCGGACTTCAATCCGGCTGCAGTTCCTCTCATAACTACAGCTTCCATCCCTTTCAGTACTGGTTCGAAATGTTTTTGATCGACAAGTGTTTTATGTTTCTTTTTAAATCTAGGATCCGGATTAGGTTTTCCATCAATAGATTTTACAATGTGAGGCGTATAAAACCAGCCTTTATTGGCAATGGCTGCAGTATAATTGGCTAACTGAAGTGGCGTAATCATAATATCACCCTGTCCCATCCCGTTAAAGACAGCTCCTGTAGCTAAAGGGTCCCAGTTTTTGTAATCCTTTTTCGAACCACTTGCTTTCAGGATAGCCTTCATTCTTCTTTCATAAAATTCTCCGGAAGGAATTCTCCCTTTTGCGCCTACCGCAATATCGTTATTCAGGAATTCTCCCACTCCAAAGCTGTTCATGATCTTTTTCCATTCATCAACCCCTTTAGAAGGATTCCCCGGATATTTGTTGATAATTGCCAAATAAGCATAAGAGAAAAAGCAGTTACTGGAAACCTGAATAGCAGGAACTAAAGGATCAGCTCCACCGTGTCCTTTAATCCTTAAGCCTTTATAATTAAATCCTCCTCCACACGGAAAAACTGTATTTTCATCCATTACTCCCATTTGCATGGCCGCTAAAGCGGTCAACAATTTAAAGGTAGATCCGGGAGGATAAGCCGCCTGAACAGATCGGTCGAAAGTAGGTTTATTTTCGTAAATGGTATCTTTGGATAGAGCGTATAAGTTTTTAGATTTATTAGGCCCTGTAAACAGATTCGGATCAATATCCGGTCCTGTTGCCAATGTTAAAATTTCCCCGTTATTCGGGTCAAGAGCTACAATGGCTCCGTGTTTATTGACCAGCATTTCTTCAGCCAGTCTCTGCAGGTCATAATCGATGGTTAAAGTAATATCTTTACCGGTAACTACATCTTTATCCAAAGACCCGTTTTTATAAGAACCGATGCTTCGTAGTTTGATATCCTTTTGGATATACTTCATTCCTTTGATCCCGCGAAGTTCCTTTTCATAAGATTTTTCAACTCCGGATTTCCCGATGAAATCACCCGGCAAATAATAGGCAGAATCTTTTTTAATATCATTTTCATTTACCTCATTGGTGTATCCTAAAAGATTTCCTGAGGTAGAAACTTCATACTGTCGTTGAGGTCTTGATACTATACTGAAGGCAGGATATTTAAAAATAATTTCCTGAACACGTGCAACATCTTCTCTGCTGAGATCCTTCATGAAGGTCATGGGAGTCAGCTTTGAGTAATATTTTTCTTTTTTAATGGTATTGATCCTGTGAATGAAATCCGGTTTTGAGATTTTCATCAGATTACAGAAAGCGACTGTATCAAAATCAGATTTCATTAAAGCCTGTGTAAACGAAATTTCATAAGCAGGCTGGTTTCCCACCAAAATTTTACCGTTACGGTCGAAGATCACTCCTCTCTGGGGAATGATATATTCAATTTTAATGGAGGTATTGGCTGCATTTAAGGCATATCTGTCTGTAAATAATTGTAAATAGGCAAGCCTTGCCACAAAAATTACGGCAATAACAATGAGAACGGAAAGGATTTTTAAATAGCGTGTATTCAAACTTTCTGTTTGATTTTAAAGATTAATGCATATATAACGATAAATATAAAGGAAATTATACTTGTTACCAATACATTAAGTAATATTTCAAAAAATCTGCTGAACTTGAAGAACTCTATATATTGCACCAAAAGCTGATGCAAAAAGATACTTGAAAACAGAAACAATAAGAACTGCGCCCATTGAAGGGACTGAAAAGAAAAGAAATCTGTAGAAGTATCTGTAGAAGTTCTGAAAATCAAGGTCCTGAAATAGGCAATTAAAGTTGTTGCAAAGGCATTGATCCCCCATGAGTACAAAAATGCATCTACCGAAAGACCTATTAGGAAACTCAATGCCAAAAACTGGAATTTATTTCTGAAAAAAGGATAAAACATAACAAAAACAGGATATAACACCGGAGTGTATTTCCCGAAAATGGTGATCCTGTTCAAAACAAAGATTTGCAAGGCAACAAGAAAAGCCATGATCAAAATATCCGTAAATAATGTTCTGCTAATCATTTTCCTTTTTTATTACTGCCTGCAATGTATCCTGAATTCTTTTTACCTCAGCTTTTTTAAGGTTTTTAACAACATATACTTTATTCAAAGCACCCATTTTTTCACTGAGTTCTACAGAAATATCCCAAAATCCTGTTTTATTATCCACGGAATATCCCGCAATGGTTCCTATCATCACGCCTTTAGGGAAAATTGCTGATTTACCATCCGTTACAACGGTATCCCCGATCTTTAATGCAACATATTTAGGAATATCCGCCAAGTGCATCACTCGTGAAGTATCTCCATTCCAGGT
>JAFAAJ010000186.1 GCA_023426625.1 Bacteroidota bacterium | reverse complement strand
TTTGGCGGTCCTGCAGCACATATTGCCATGATGCGGGATGAAGTGGTGACCAAAAGAAAGTGGCTGACTGAACAGCATTTTTTGGATCTGATCGGTGCAACCAACCTCATTCCCGGACCCAACAGTACCGAAATGGCCATCCATATCGGACACGAAAAAGGAGGCTGGAAAGGTTTGATCGTTGCCGGTCTTTGCTTTATTCTGCCTGCTGTTTTTATTACAGGGATTTTTGCGTATCTCTACAAACAATTTGGGCAGCTTCCGGAAATACAGCCTTTTATTTATGGAATAAAACCAGCTATTATAGCGATCATTTTAGGAGCTGTTTTTCCTTTGGCAAAGAAATCACTGAAATCAACCGAGCTTATCATCATCGGATTATTGGTTCTAACAGGTTCATTTTTCAGTATCAACGAAATTTATCTGATGTTTGGAGCAGGTTTTTTGGCTTTATCTCTGGCTTATTTCAGAAGCAGAAAACAAGATAATCTCAACAGCTTTCTGCCTTTAAGCCTGTTACAGATCACCAACACAACCATAATTTCTGCTACCAACACCAATTTATTCTGGATCTTTCTGAAAATCGGTACCATCCTTTACGGAAGCGGTTATGTTTTGTTTGCCTTCCTCGACACGGAATTGGTTTCCACAGGACTTTTATCGAGACAGCAATTGATTGATGCCATTGCGGTGGGACAGTTCACTCCCGGACCTGTTTTTTCTTCGGTTACATTTATCGGTTATCAAATGAACGGCTTTTCAGGTGCAATCTTCTCAACGATTGCCATATTTTTACCTTCATTTCTTTTTGTAGCTTTATTGAATCCAATTGTAAAGAAAATGCGAAACTCGGAACTGTTTTCCGTCTTTTTAGATGCTGTAAATGTGGCATCAGTAGCTATAATTACAGCAGTTTGTTTGGAAATGGGGAAAGACAGCATTACCGACTGGCGCACCATTTTGATTGCTGTTTTAAGTATCGTAATCACATTTGGATATAAGAAATTAAATAGTGCTTTTGTCGTTTTGGGAGGGTCTTTAATCGGATATTTATTGACTCTTATATCACAATAAACCATCACCAAAATATTATTTAAAAACATTTAACCATCAATCAAATGAATTTTATTTTAAAATCTGACTTTCAACGAAATCGAGAATATCTTTTGCGACATCAACTTTAGATTTCAGGTCAAATTCTTTCTTTTCCGTTTGGGTAAATATTTTGATCTTATTGGTATCATTTTTAAATCCGGCTCCTTCATCACGAAGCGAATTCAGAACGATCATATCAAGATTTTTCTTTTCGAGTTTACCTTTGGCATTTTCCTCTTCATTCTGTGTTTCCAAAGCGAATCCTACCAAAAACTGATGGGATTTCCTTTCACCCATAGTTTTAAGGATATCGGGATTTTTCACCAGTTCAATCGTCAGGTTCTCATCATTTTTCTTGATTTTTTCTTTGGCAACTTCTTTCGGAGCGTAATCAGCAACGGCTGCACTGGCAATGGCAATATCCGTATTTTCATAGAATTCAAACACTTTTGTTAGCATTTCCTTTGCCGAAGTAACTCTGTGAAGCTGAATGCTTTTATGAGTGGTTTGTTGAGAACTTGGTCCGGAAACCAAAATCACTTTTGCCCCCCTTCTCGCTGCCTCTTCAGCCAAAGAAAAGCCCATTTTCCCTGAAGAATGGTTCCCAATAAATCTTACCGGATCTATTGCTTCATAGGTAGGTCCCGCTGTGATTAAAACTGTTTTTCCGTCCAGTGCTTTTAAAGCTTCATTTGAACTAAAGAAATCTTCAATGGTTTTGGAAATGGTTTCAGGCTCCGACATTCTTCCCTGCCCTACCAGACCACTGGCTAATTCTCCATTTTCAGCAGGAATAATTACATGTCCGAAATCTTCCGCCAGTTCTAAATTCTGCTTGGTTGAAGGGTGCTGATACATATCCAGATCCATTGCCGGAGCAATAAACACAGGACATTTAGCAGACATATATGTCGCGATCACCAGATTATCACACATTCCGTGTACCATTTTCGCTAATGTATTGGCTGTACAGGGAGCAACAAGCATCACATCTGCCCACAAAGCGAGTTCAACATGACTGTTCCAGGTTCCGTTATCTCCGTAGAAGTCTGTATAAACCGGTTTTTTGGAAAGCGTAGACAGACTGAGCTTCGTCACAAAATGCTCTGCATCAGGCGTCATAATCACCTGAACCTCGGCTCCTTTTTTCACAAAATCCCTGATCAGAAAATGGATCTTGTATGCGGCTATTCCTCCAGAAACGGCAATAAGAATCTTTTTTCCGGAAACACTCATGTAGTTTTAATTTTAGGATACTAAATTAATTATTTTTTCTCAGAAACAGTTTCCTGAAAAAACAAAGGTCATAAAAGAACTGACTCTTTTACGACCTTTATGTATTATAGCATAAAAAAATTATTTTCTATCGTCTGTTTTTCTGAAATAAACATCTCCGTTCAACCATTCTTCAACAGCAATTGAAGTTGGTTTCGGTAGTTTTTCGTAATGCTTGGAGATCTCGATCTGCTCTCTGTTCTCGAAAACTTCTTCTAATGTAGAATTGTGAACCGCAAATTCATCCAATTTATTATGTAATTCGGTACGGATCTCTGCATTGATCTGCTCTGCTCTCTTTCCCATGATAACAATAGCTTCATAGATTGAACCTACTTTTTCTTCAATCTTATCTCTATCGTAAGTAATAGTATTTACTTCTGCTTTTGTATCTTTTACACTCATTTTGAGAAAATTATTTTATTTTAAGATGGCAAATTTACGAATTATCTTTGAATTTTGAAAGTAGCCGCCGGTGGAGGTGTCTTAAGTGCCGCGCTGTCCCTCTGGATCTGCATTGCCTTCTTCTCAGCTTCTACCTGATCTCTCATCTGCTGCTCAGTTTTGTTCTTCTCTGCCAATTTATCTGCTTCTTTTTTCTGTCTTGCCGTTAAAGTAGCAATTCTGGCTTCAGTCTGTTTTTTTATAACAGCGAAGTTTTGCTTTTCTTTTTCCAGTTTCCCTCTTAAATCTAACGCTGTTTTTGAGAATTCTGTATTTGGTAACTCTTTTTCTACCTGTCTTGTGAAAGCCAGAGCACTTTCTATACGTTCTTCCTTAAGGTCATATACTGAGTTTAAAGCCAGTTCGTAACGGGATTTCATGATATAATCATAAATCTTCGGACGAAGTTTTGTACTTGGAAAATCTTCCAATACGTTTTCCAACGCTACATTCGCTGCTTTATAATCAGCCATTTTGAAATACTGTCTTGCATTCTCGTAAGCTTTGAATTCAAGTTTGTAAGACAATTCATCGATCAGTTGACTGATGTTTTTAGATCTTTCAGAGTTTGGATAATTGTTCAGGAAGTCCTGCAGTTCATTGATCGCCAATTCTGTACTGGACTGATCCAGGTTATAATCCATAGACCCTTCATAGTAGCATAAAGCCGACATATATGATGCCTCTTCTTTTCTGCTGTCCTGCGGAAAACTTACGGCAAAGTTCTTGAACTGGTGTCCTGCCAGTTTATAGTTTTTATCGTAATAATTAGCATACGCAGAATTGAAAACCACATTCGGAGCATCGTCTGTTCCTGCTACAAGGTTGGGAAGCCTGTCATAAAGAGCCAGAGCATTTTTCCACTTCTTCTTCGCAAAGTTTTCGTTAGCAACTTTCAAAATGTAGTTTTTATCTGCACTTTTCATTGCTTTATCCTGCTGGCTTACGCATGAAGAAATCATACCTGCTGCTAAAAGACCTAAAATATATTTTTTCATAAAAAATTCAACAGTTTTCGGATTTTTCCGATCTATTAATTTGCAAAAATATAATTTTTTTGCCAATAGATTTCTTTTTATGATTATTTAACGTAATTTTAGTCTGCAGCGTATCCCAAAATGGCAAAAACATTGAGCAAGAGATTCATTCTTACTTTTTTTTCCGCTTCTCTGGCATAGGTTTCTTCATTTTTATTAGGAACATAAAGCTCATAGAAGTTTTTGTTCCTAATCACAAATAAAGTGGAACCAATGATCGTGGTGAGAATATCTTCCGGTTTTGGGG
>JAFAAJ010000163.1 GCA_023426625.1 Bacteroidota bacterium | reverse complement strand
AATAATTGGAAAAAGAGTGTTTTTAGAATATGATAGTACCAATATTAAAAACTCCAACATTTTTATAGATATTTTAATACCAGATACTTTGCAAGTTCCTGAAAACGGATGGAAATATAAGCCTGATTGGGCAAATAAATAAGATAAAAGCCACTCAATGAGTGGCTTTTATAATATAATTTCCTTTTAAAAGAGATTTGACATATCCTTCTAAATTATTTTGCATCATAAGATTTGAGACAACTAATTTTGAAGAAATTAAATTTCTTTTTTGATTTAATTTTTTTAACAGACTAATGGTATCCTCTAAATCTTCTTTTGTATTACGAGCAAATACATTATAAATGGTATTTGTAAAACTTCCAAAATTAATGCTGTTAATAAGCTCCTGTTTTTTCTTATCATCCCAGTTGCTTTCTTTAGCGGCTTGTTCTACTTTATTTTTGCAATAATTAGTAAAATAATTTTCAAACTCAGTTACTTTAATAAGTTCATCAATCAGAATTTTATTATCAGCTGTAGGCATTGATGGTGGTGGCGGAGCCGTTTGCGCAAAAGTAAGTGAAGCAATAAAAAAAGTTAGGAGTAATACAATATTTTTCATAGTTTATATATTAGAAAAGGTTTTTCTGGTTTTACAATCTCTGATGTAGGTGTCAATCAAGTCATAAAGGGTTTGTTTTTTGCTTTCTTCCAATTGTTCCAAATCCTTAATTCTGTCTACCGTTCTTTTATCAAAAGATACTTGACTGGTCTCTCCCACGAGATAATCTAAAGTAACGCCTAAAGCATCTGCAATTTTTTTAGCAGCATCAATAGAGGGTATCGCTTCTCCTCTCTCATACTTCCCAATCATCACACGAGAAACCCCGCTTTTATCGGCTAAATCACTTTGTGAGAATCCGTTTTTGTCTCTTAAAGTTGTAATGATGCTTCCTATATTCATCTCTAAAAAGATATAAAAGTTCTTGATAATTAATTGTTATATCAAAAATATGAAATTAAAGGATATAAAAAAATCTGATAAGATTTGTTTGATTGAAAACAAAAAGATACATTTGTATCTGATAATAACATCGAAAAAAATTAAAATATTTTTTATTCTATGGAAATCTCCGCAATCAAAGAACGTTTACAATTATCAGAAGTTCTACAACATTACCACCTTGAGCCAAAAAACTCGATGCTTCATTGTTTTTATCATGAAGATAAAACAGCAAGTCTGCAAGTAAATTTAGAAAAGAACTTTTACAAATGCCACAGTTGCGGAAAAACCGGAGATGTAATACAGTTCATAGAAGATTACGAGACTTCGACAGGCTCAGTCTTATCCAAGCACGAAGCGATAAAGAAAGCAGAAAATTTAATGAGCTTAGAAATCCCAATCCTACCAAAACAAAAATCTGAAATTACTATGAATGAACAGGAAAGAATACAATTTTTAGAGAAAGTATATTTAAGCTTTAGGAAAGGAATCTTTAATTGTGTTCCGGCAAAAGACTATGTAAAAGGCAGAGCGTTACAGGTAGAAAATTTAGAAATAGGATTTAACAGCGGACAATTGCATTATGCAGAAAGAAAAGGCGGAGAAAAAGGATTGATACAAAAACTAATAGAAATCGGTTTATTGTCTTTAGCAGGAACTAACAGCAGAACAGGAGGACAAGCGTATAAAACCTTTGGAATAAAAAGCATTGTTTTTCCTTTGAAGAATAAGGAAAATGAAATTGTGAGCTTTTACTTCAGGAGTATTGTAAATGATGATAAAGCAAAACATTTTTATCTAAAAAATCGTTCTGGAATTTATCCAACCTATCCGAAATCAGACACTAAAAAACTCATTTTAACGGAAGCAATAATAGATGCAGCTTCATTACTTCAGATAAAAAATATTGCAGAGAATTACAGTATTGTAGCGTGTTTTGGAACCAACGGATTAAATGAAGAAATCCTGAACGCAGTAAAAGAACTCAAAGAATTAGAGGAAATTATTTTCTGTTTTGATAATGACGATGCAGGAAAGAAAGCCGTTAAGAAATATGCAGAAGAATTTAGAAATTATAAAGTATCAACGGTAGAACTTCCGAACAATGATATAAATGAAACTCTGCAATTACACGATGAAAATATTTTTGCAGAATTACTGAACAACAGAAAAGATATTTTTCTTTCAGTTGAAAAAGAAAATTTTGAAAAAATAAAAGTTACCGTAGAGAAATCTGCACAATCAGTGAGAGAAGAAAAATCAGAACCACGAGCAGAACCGAAAACAGCAACAGATTTTTTACAGCAAAAAGACTTACTAAAATCTTTAAATCAGCTCATAGAACAAGCCGGAATTATCGGGGAAGAAAACAGCAGATTATTATTGTTCCTGATTACAATAAGTTACTTAAACAAAAGTCCGTTGCACGGAATAGTTCAAGGTTCAAGCGGAAGCGGAAAGACACACATTATAAGCAGAATTGCGGATTTAATGCCACAAGAAGACGTATTGAGATTTACTCGAATTACAGAATCAAGTTTATATAATTGGGGCGAGTTCGACCTATTCCAGAAGATAATCATTATTGAAGATTTAGACGGTTTAAAAGAAGATGCATTATATGCACTGAGAGAATTTATATCGAACCAGGTATTAAGAAGTTCGGTAACCATAAAGGATAAAAAAGGAAATAATAAATCAAGTCATAAGATTGTAAAAGGTCAGTTCAGTTCTTTATCAGCAACGACAAAAGGAGAATTGTATGAGGACAATATGAACCGGAGCTTTATTGTAGCCATTAATGAAAGCGAAGAGCAGACCGAGAAAATAATATCCTATCAGAATCGCAGAAATGCCGGAGAAATCGACAGGAATATACAGGAAAAAGCAATCAGCTTTATACAGAAAATCGTCAGAAATCTAAAGCATTATGAAGTTATAAATCCGTATGCAACACAAATACAGCTTCCCAATAATGTAAAAAATAAAAGACGTTTAAATGAAATGTTCCAGAGTATTATAAAGCAAATCACAATCCTGCACCAATACCAAAGAAAACTGACAACCGACAACCAATTACTGACAACCATTGAAGATATAGAAAATGCAGTAGAAATATTATTTGAAAGCATCATCCTAAAAATAGATGAATTAGACGGAAGTTTACGACAGTTCTTTGAGAAGCTTAAAAAGCATTTTGGAGAAAATAATCGTGGGTGCGACACGCACTTTAACCGTTTTGAAGCAATGGAAATCACGGGATTTAAAAAGACACAATTACAGTTCTATCTCAATGAATTAGTCCGGTTGGAGTATCTAAAACAAATCGGTTTTGCCAATAAAGGATTTAAGTATAAAATCTCATACAGCGATAATATACAGAGAGTAAGGAAAGATTTAAAAGAAGCATTTGCAAAGCAGTTGGAGCAATTAAAAACCGAACACAAGCGAACGCTAAACGGAAGCCAAACGAACACTAAATTATCAGTAAAGTCCGATAAATAAAGGAAATTTAGTTAACGTTCGGAAAAACCGGAAATAGTACAAAAGCAAAACCGTCATACTTATAAAAATGGAAGAATTTAGAAGATACTTAGAACTTAGGAACTATCAGAAAAAGAATATTAAACGGATATTGTCTATTGTAAAAGAATACGAAGAATACAGAGAAAAAGGAAATCTTCCGTCAGAATATATTATCTATCTGAAACAGAGAAAAAATAAAAATAATCCTGAGAAATTACTCAGCAACAGCACCGTAAACAATCATTTAACAGGACTGAAACTATACAGAAATTACCGGAAAGAAATTGAGCAGAAAGAAACAAATCTTGTGATATGCAGAAGTCTTAAAACCTATATTCCGGAAATAGAAATAGTAAGTCCGGAAGAAATACAAAACCTCTTTGAAAGTGCGATTAATATAAGAGATAAAGCCGTATTGGCAAGTCTGTATTATTTAGGATTAAGAGCAGGAGAATCGGCAGAACTATTATTGGAAGATGTAGACTTAGAAAATGCAAAAGTATTGGTAAGAAAATCCAAAACAGGCTATCAGAGAGAAGTTCCGATACATAGTAAAGCAAGAGATATTTTTGAAGAATATGTAAAAGAAAGAATCCATAAAGGAGAATGTTTTTTACAGGGATTAAAAGGAAATTTAACGCCTTCGGGAATAGAATTTATCATCGAAAAGATTGCAGAAAAAAGCAGTATAAAAAAGAAAATATATCCACATTTATTAAGACACAGCATTGCAACCCATTTACTCAAAAACGGAATGGAGTTAGAAAAAGTCAGCAGATTTTTAGGACACAGAAGTTTAGAAAGTACAAGAAGATACACCCATTTATGAAAGAATTTTTACACTATTTAAAAGAAAATTACCACTATACAGAAAGTACGATTACAGAAAAGGAAAAGCAGGTTTT
>JAFAAJ010000093.1 GCA_023426625.1 Bacteroidota bacterium | reverse complement strand
GGCTTTGATGGATGAAAAATCAAAACCTACAGATTTCATGAGACCCGGACATATTTTCCCGCTTCGTGCAAGAAAAGGTGGAGTTTTGAAAAGAGCAGGACATACAGAAGCAGCGATCGATCTTACTCATTTAGCAGGATTGAAAGAAGGCGGTGTGATCTGTGAGATCATGAATGAGGATGGAAGTATGGCAAGACTTCCTGAATTGTACGCTTTTGCTCAGAAGCATGATATGAAGATCGTTTCTATTGAGGATCTGATCCATTATCAACTTAAAAAAGGAAATCTTGTAGAAAGAATTGAAGAAAGAAAAGTAAAAATTTACTACGGGGAATTTGATTTCTTCGCTTTCAGAGAGACTTCAAACGATCAGGTGCATTTTGCTTTAACGAAAGGAAGCTGGACTGTTGATGAACCAATTTTGGTGAGAGTTCAGTCTTCAGATTCTTATTTTGATGTATTAACAAGATTAAATAACGGTGAAAAACCTTTATTGGAAAAGGTAACCTCTATGATCAATGAAGAAGGAAAAGGAGCCATCATTTTCATTAATAATGTTTCCAATTCTGAAAATACATTAAGAAAATTACAGCAGTTTCTAAATTATCAGGACGGACAGGAACAACGTCCTACTTTAGCATATAACTACAGAGATTACGGTATCGGAACACAGATTCTGAAGAATTTGGGGATCAATAAATTTAAAGTGATCACTCAGAATCCAAACATAAAACCTCAGGTTGGAGGATATGATGTGGAAGTGACTGAGATGGTACAACTATAGAACGTAAATGGTGAATTTTGCTTCGCATGTGAATTTTTATAATTAAAATTGACAGTGAAATTGTTCACATTTATGACTTCGACGAAATAAAAATGGCTTGGTAAAATCAAGCCATTTTTATTTCGTCGAAATTTCTGAATCCGTTCAGAAGATCTTTAATATTCATTCTTTTCTTTCCTTCAAGTTGAAGTTCCAGCGGTATATAAACTCCGTCCTGAGTATAAATTTTAAAATCATTTTTGGAGATCTCTAAAGTCCCGGCTTGTTTTCCGTGTTTTGAAATTTCAAATTTTCCGGCAAAGATTTTTAATCCTTTTTCTTCTTCACCGATTTTTAATGTGGTGAAAGCAGCAGGATAAGGAGACATTCCCAGAATAAACTGATGAACGGTTTTAGAAGGAGCATTCCAGTTGATCTTTGTATCTTCCTTAAAAATTTTATAAGCATTTTTAGGATGCTCAACTTGTGGCTGAGGTTTTTCTGTGATCGTATTTTCTGCTAAACCGTCAAGCGTTTTTACTACCAATTTTGCTCCCATCTCCATTAAGCGGTCGTGAAGGCTTCCTGCATTTTCATCAGGTAAAATTTCCAGTTCTTCCTGAAGAAGAATGTTTCCTTCATCTATTTTTTCGTTGATGAAAAAAGTAGTAGCTCCGGTTTTCTCTTCACCATTAATGATTGCATAATTAATAGGAGCTGCACCTCTGTAATCCGGCAACAGGGAAGCATGAAGATTGAACGTTCCCATTTTCGGCATTTCAAAAAGAACTTTAGGCATCATTCTGAAAGCGACAACAACAAAAACATCGGCATTAAGTTTCCTTAGCTCTTCGAGAAACTCAGGATTTCTTAATTTTTCGGGCTGAAAAACAGGAAGATTGTTTTCTACGGCATATACTTTTACGGGAGACTGATTGATCTTTTGTCCGCGACCACTCGCTTTGTCGGCAACCGTTACAACTCCTACAACTTCATGATGTGACTGATGAATGGCTTCCAAAGAGTTTTTGGCAAACTCAGGTGTTCCTAAAAAAACGACTTTCAATGATTTCATAGTGCAAAGATAAGTCTTATTGGATGATTTAGAAATTTAAAAAATTGAAGGATTTAAAAAGATTAAATTCATAAACTACTATATCCCATAATCATTCATCGCTTATCATTTATCATTTATGATTAAGCTAAAGTATACGTTCTGAAATTCAGCATCTTCACTTTACCGGAGTCTAAAAGAAAAATAAGATTTTCTAAAATATTTTCCTTCGGATGATAGCTTAGCTGCACCGAAAGTTCTTCTATTGTAGAGGGCTTTTTAGACAGTAAACTGATGATTTCAGAAGAAATGTTTTTCCCGAAAATAGATTGTTTGTTTCGTTCACAAACAGAACATTGCCCACAGTTTTTAGAATTCTTCTCTCCAAAATAGGAAAGAATAAGTCTCATTTTACAATAGTCCTTATCCTCCAGATAAAATTTCATTTCTTCCCATTTCTGGATCTTATTTCTTTGAATATGTTCAAAAAGTTTCCAGTAAGCACCGTTCACAGCTCTTTCATCTCTGGGTTTTAGGAATTTTACACTGGATAAAGCCCCGTCTACATATTCAAGATAATTTTTTTGCTGAAGTTCCTTCAGGCGTTCTTTGATCAGGGGAATTCCTACACCGATCTTGGCACTTACCTGCTGTTCACTGAACATTACTTTATGAGCCGTAATTCCGGAAATGGTACGAAGTAAGAGTTCTATGAAATGAGCATCTTTATGAGTAAGCTGATCAATTTCATCTGCATTGATCAACAATTCTACAGACGACAGACTTTTATTATCATTGAAATATATGATCTCCTGATTGTGGAGAAAGTTCAGAACATTCTTAATCTTGGCTATTGAAAGCTTGGTGAAATTCTGAATGCCGTTGATGTTAAGCTGGAAAATCTTTTCAGGCATTTCATACTCAGCGATCTGAAAAATAGAGTAGAGGTAGGTAATGATCTTCTGAAACTCAGATTTATTAGGTGTTTGGTTTTTTAAGATCTGATCGAAGTTCTGGATCTCCTGTTTATTCCAAAGTAAAAATGCGAAACTATCGTGTCCGTCTCTTCCTGCTCTTCCTATTTCCTGATAATAATTTTCCAAAGAAGAAGAGGGAGAAAAATGGATCACGAATCGTACATTATCTTTGTCGATCCCCATTCCAAAAGCATTGGTGGAAATCAATACGTGCTGATCACTGTTATTCCAGAAATTCTGTTTAATATTTTTCTCCTTTGTTGTAAGCCCGGCGTGGAAAAAATCTACATTCTTTAATTGATTTTTATGCAGAAATTCCGTCAATAATTCAGCTTCTTTCCGTGTACGGACATATACAATGCCTGAACTGGAATTGTACTTTAAAATATCTAAAACCCGTTGAAATTTATCAGAAACTTCTTCAATGAAGATCTTAATATTTTCCCTTTTGAAACTTTTCTGAAAAACAGTTGGGTTTTTAAGTTCAAGTTTGGTCTGAATTTCTTCTAAAACCTTTGGAGTGGCTGTTGCAGTAAGAGCCAGGCAGGGAATGTCGGGATGATTTCTTCTGAATTCCTTTATATTCTGATAACTTGGTCTGAAATCCTGTCCCCATTCGGAAATACAGTGAGCTTCGTCCACTGCGATGAAAGATATCTGAATATCTTCTATATTTTGCAGAAACTGAGAGTTGTTTAATCTTTCAGGTGATACATACAGTAATTTTGTTAAACCATCCTTGCAACGGTTGTAAATGATTTCTGCATCATATTCATCTAATTCGGAAGATAAGTATTCTGCTTCAATGTTTCTATGTTTTAACTGGTTTACCTGATCTTTCATCAAAGCCAGTAAAGGAGAAATTACAATACAAACTCCTTCTTTCAACAATGCGGGAAGTTGGTAGCACAATGATTTTCCTGCTCCGGTTGGTAACAGAACCATTGTATCTTTTTCGTTAATAATAGAATTGATGATCTCTTCCTGAGAATCCCGGAAACTGTCATATCCCCAGAAGTGTTTAAGGGTCTGATATTTTAGATGCTGAAAATCCTGTTGAGAAATCATAGGGTAAAAATAAGGAAAGTATCATAACAAAAAAAGTCATGCAATGCATGACTTTAATATTGAGAAAAATAAATTTATTATTTAGCTTCGAAGTAAACTCTTCTGTTCGCTCTGTTTTTCCATTCAGGACATTTAGATGCAGGCTCACATTCAGGGTACTTAAGGTCTTTTTCACCTCTACCGATAGCATTAAGTTTACCAGCTTCAACTCCGTTTTTGATCAAATAATCTTTTACGTTGTTAGCTCTTCTTTCAGATAATCTTTGGTTATAAGCATCGGAAGCTCTTGTATCTGTAGCACCGATTACTGTATAAGAACCGTTTGAAGAATTAATATAGTTGATTGCATTGTTTAGGATCGGAGTGTTAGAAGGTAAAATTCTATCAGAATCAAGATCAAACTCAATTCCTTCTAAAGTTCGGGTTTCTTCTGTTACCGGTCCTGCAGTAGTTGTAGGACAACCATTGTTTTCAACAGGTCCGGGAACTGTTACACATTTATCGTAAAGATCGATTACCCCGTCTAAATCTGTATCAAGAGCTACACCGGCACCATCTACTCTTGCTCCTGCAGGAGTATCAAGCTGTCTGTCCCAATCATCACAAACTCCGTCGTTATCAGCATCACCTTTTTTACATACTTCGATGTCTTGGTTTTTAGTAGCTAAAACATCAAGTTTGTAATAGATTTCTTGTAATGGATCATGCCACATTAAGTGAGATTCATGTTTTCCAAGTTTTAAAGAAATCCCTAAAGTTGCATTGAAGAAGTTGTCCGATACCTGCTCTTCACGCATGTTGATATCGCTGTACTTGTAACCTCCACCATCAAATTCATCATCACCAGTCATTACGTACATTAATCTACCTTCAATATCAATTCTTCTGTTTACTTTGTATTTAACACCAGCTCCTGCTTGCATAAACATAGAATTAAGTTTGAAAGGCTTAAGCTCAGTTACTAATCTTTGTCCTTTGTCATCTTTCTGGTAAGCTCTGTAAGCGATAGTACCAATACCTGCATACCCGTGTAATGCCCATCTGAAAGGAGAGTGGTTATCAACTCTTCTTAAAAGGTTAGAAAAGTTAACATCTCCTAATAATGAAAGGGCATCATACTGAGTTCTTGCTCCTACCTGTTGGTACGTTGATGAATTAGCAGGTGCAGGATCTTTAGTGCTGAACCATCCTTGTCTTGTTTCTCCTCTGTCATATTGTAATTTTAGTCCGAAAGCGTGGGTAATCGCTTTATCGATACTTAAATATGCTGAGTAGCCAAAAAGGTCTTTCCCATTACCGTTTTTAATTGATGTTAAATCTGCTGATTGAACCAAAGGCACACCAACACCGGCAGAAATAGACCAATCGTTAAATCTTTTAGAACTATTCGTAAACGGAGAAACATTTGCTGATCCAGACGAATAAGTGTTTGGATATTCCCCATTTGAAACTGCTGTTGAGTCTTGTGCATAACCAGCTGTGGGAACAGCTAACGCTAATGCAACAATTGCTAAACTTAATTTCATAGTGTATTTTTTATTTAGTTAATTAAATGATTATTCTTTGAAGTAAATTTTTATTTGCTTGTCGTAGGACATCCGTTATTATCGGCAGGACCAGGAACGGTAACGCACTTATCATATAAATCGATAACTCCATCTAAATCCATATCAAGAGCTACGCCGGCTCCGTCTACTCTTGCTCCTGCAGGAGTATTAAGCTCTCTGTCCCAATCATCACAAACTCCATCATTGTCGTTATCTCCCTGCTCGCATACCACAAGATCTACTGCTGCATCTTCTAAAACGTTTGTTCTGTAATAGGCTTCCTGCAATGGATCGTGCCATGCTAAATGAGATTCATGTTTTCCTAGGTTGAAAGACACTCCTAAGTTTACGGTCCACATATTATCTGTTCTACTTTTGCTAAGCATATTATACTTAGAAACCTTTGAATTTGGATCGTAATCTGCAGGTCCGGCCCATCCACCGCCATCAAACTCGTCATCACCACTTATGATGTACATTGTTCTTGCTTCTAGGTCAACAAGATTTGAAACTTTATATTTCAAACCAATACCTCCCTGATAGAAAAGTGAATTGATAGCCAGCTTCTGATCGATGAATAAAGGAATTCTTTTAGGAGAATCGCTCCATCTGAATTCATCATTGTCATGTAATGATGTGTTGTAATTTTGGAATCCAAGTCCGAAATACCCGTGTAATGCCCATCTGAAAGGAGAGTGGTTGTCTACTCTTCTTAATAGATTAGAAAAGTTAACATCTCCTTGCAATGCAATTTGGTTATATTTTGTAGTGGCAGTAGCTACACCAGCTACAGCACCTTGTGGACCTGCTAATCTGCCCTGTTGTTTTGTTTCTCCTCTTTGGTAAATAAGGCTTAATCCAAAGGTGTGAGTGATCTGTTTGTCCAAACTCGCATAGACATTATATCCCCAGTTGATTTTTTTATCATAAATAGAGGATAGATCTGAATGTACCATTAGAGCGGAACCACCTCCTATGGAGATAGACCAGTCGTTAAACCTTCTAGATTTGTTATCAAAACGTTGGACGTTAGCGGAACCAGAGGAAAAAGTATTCGGATATTCAGTAGATGAATTTACAGCAATACTGTCCTGAGCATAAGTTGCAATAGGCAACGCGGCCAATAATAATAAACCTAATTTCATACAATATGTTTTATGTTTCTAGATAAAATCTTTTAATAATATTTTAGAAAAATCTCTTTCAAAAAGATGTTTTTTATGAGGAATTTCCAATCTTTCTGATCTGAAATTTAGTTCGTTATACTTAATGATGTCAATGTCTATTATCCTGTCGCTATAGCCGCCTGTGGCTCTTGAATCATTAGCTCTCCCCATTTCCATTTCAATACTTTTAACAAAATCAAGCAGTTGTATTGGGGAAAGACTTGTATATATTATAGCTGCAATATTACAAAAAATATTGGAACTAACAAATTCCACAGGTTGTGAAGTTAGGGATTCGCTCGTTTTCAATATCTCAATATTACCGCCTTCTAATTTTTCTAAAGCCAGTTCAAGATTTTTTTTAGGATCACCAAGATTACTCCCCAGTAACAAAACTACCTTATGTTGCGACATATTGTGAAATGATTGATTTTATGAAAAGTTTTTTAAAAAATGTCTTGGCAAATATAGTAGCAATTATCGTGCTATTTTGTGTCTTCTTCTTCTTTTTTATAATAATGATGGTAATGGGTTCTATGGGCGAAGATAAAACCATAGTAAAAAAGAACTCTGTATTAACCATTAATTTGAAGACAGATATTATAGACAGCCCTACGGAAGAACAGGGTGATTTATTCAATATAAATAATAAAAACAGAAGTATTCTGATTTATGATGCGGTAGAAGCAATCCATAAAGCGAAAACAGATGATAAGATTAAAGGAATCAGTATTGAAGCTGATCAGCTGAATGCCGGAATTACACAGATTGACGATTTAAGAAATGCGATTGAAGATTTCAAAAAAAGCGGGAAATTTGTATATGCTTATGGAAATGCAGTATCACAGGCTTCTTATTATTTAGGATCTGTTGCGGATCAGTATTATCTGAATCCATCCGGATTGATAGAATTGAAAGGTCTTGCTACTGAAGTTACCTTTTATAAAGATTTTGCAGAAAAATATGGAATCGGGATAGAAGTGATCCGTCACGGAAAATTCAAATCTGCTGTGGAGCCTTTCTTAAGAAATGATATTTCACCGGAAAATAAAGAACAACTAAGTACACTTTTAAATGATATTTGGAAAAATACATCCACAAGAATTGCCGCCTCCAGAAAAATTGATACGGCTCAATTCAGAATGGTTGTTGACAGTTTATACGGGATGATTCCGGAACAGGGTTTAAAATACAGACTTGCTGACAAGCTTATCCAAAAAACGGAGTACGATCAGCTGATAAAATCTAAATTAAGCTTAAAAGAAAAAGATAAACTGAATAAGATTTCTTTGGCAAAATATATCAACTCTTATTCCGATGAAGATAAATCCGGTGAAAAAGTAGCCGTATTATATGCATCAGGATCCATTAATAGCGGAGATAACTATAATGATATTCATTCCGAAAAATATATTAAATATATTAAAGAGCTTCAGGAAAATGATAAAGTAAAAGCGGTGGTTTTCAGAATCAATTCTCCGGGGGGAAGTGCTAATGCTTCTGATGAGATCCTTTTTGAATTACAACAACTAAAAAAGAAAAAGCCACTTGTGGTTTCATTTGGAGATTATGCGGCATCAGGAGGATATTATATAGCAATGGCGGCGGATAAAATTTATTCTGAGCCTAATACGCTTACCGGATCTATCGGAGTTTTTGGAGTGATTCCTTACTTTAAAGATATTGCTAACAAAAATGGTATTCGTTCAGATATTGTTGCGACCAATGCCAACTCACAGTATTATTCTTCATTACACGGGGTTACACCTTATGGAGTAAGCCTGATTACAAGAAGTGTTGAAGGTACTTATAAAAGGTTTGTTCATTTTGTAACTCAGAACAGAAAACAGAGTTTTGAGCAAATTGACAGCGTAGGTGGAGGTAGAGTATGGAGCGGAGTCCGTGCTAAAGAAATAGGATTGGTGGATGAATTGGGAACTCTAAATGATGCGGTAAAATATGCTGCGCAGAAAGCGGGACTTAAGTCATACAATGTAACTTCTTATCCTAAGAGAATGTCAACTTTCGAACAGATATTCAGTGATCTTAATGAAGATGATATTTCTGCAAGAATCATTAAGAATAAAATAGGAAAGGCCAATTATGAGATCTTACAGCAGATCACGGATGAAAAACTAAAATCCGAAGTTAAAATGGAAATGCCTTACCAGATAAAAATTAACTAAATTATATTATTGTACAAAAATCCCGGCGCTGATTTCAGCGCCGGGATTTTATTTTTGATATTTTTTAACTCTTCCGTGTTGCCATTCCGAATATCCAGAGGACAATAAGTGCTCCTCCTACTGCTAATAGCATGCTTCGGAAATCAAAGTCATCTACAGTTCCCCAGCCAAGCATACTTCCGATAAACCCGCCTACAAAGGCGCCTACGATTCCCAAAATGATGGTCATTAGCCAGCCTCCTCCCTGAGTTCCCGGCATAATTAATTTTGCGATAGCTCCTGCTATAAGACCAAAAATGATCCAAGTTAAAATTCCCATAGTTTTACATTTTAATTGTTAATGGTGTTTGAAGTGTTGTTATTCAGGAAATATGATAAAAATCATCTTTTCTTGAAAAATGAATCAACAAATTCTGTACCATTAAACAATTGAAGGTCCTGCATCTTCTCTCCGACACCTATGTATTTTACCGGGATCTGGAACTGATCTGAAATTCCAATTACAACTCCTCCTTTGGCTGTTCCGTCCAGTTTGGTAACGGCTAAGGCATTTACTTCGGTAGCTGCTGTGAATTGTTTTGCCTGCTCGAAAGCGTTCTGTCCAGTAGAACCGTCAAGAACTAGCAAGATCTCATGAGGCGCATCAGGAATTACTTTTTGCATTACTCTTTTGATCTTGGAAAGCTCGTTCATTAAGTTTACTTTATTATGAAGTCTTCCTGCAGTGTCAATGATCACTACATCTGCATTTTGGGCAACGGCACTTTGCACGGTGTCAAATGCTACTGATGCAGGATCGGAACCCATGCTTTGTTTAACGATGGGTACATCCACTCTTTCGCTCCAGATGGTCAGCTGATCTACGGCAGCGGCTCTGAAGGTATCGGCGGCTCCTAAAACTACTTTTTTACCTTCTGATTTGAATTGATATGCAAGCTTTCCGATCGTGGTGGTTTTTCCCACGCCATTTACGCCAACAACCATGATGACGTAAGGTTTCTTGGTAGTATCGATGTTTCCGGTTCCGGCATGAGGGTTTTCCAGTAGTAATCCAGAGATCTCTTCACGAAGAATCCTGTCCAGCTCATTTACGCTTACGTATTTGTCTCTGGCAACGCGCTCTTCAATTCTTTCTATGATCTTAATGGTGGTTGATGCGCCTACATCGGAAGCGATAAGCACTTCTTCCAGGTCATCCAGTACTTCATCGTCTACTTTGCTTTTACCGACTACGGCTTTAGTCATTTTTTCGAAGAACCCCTGACTGGATTTTTCCAATCCTTTGTCTAAAGTCTCTTTCTCTTCTTTTTTGAATATCTTTTTAAACCAACTCATTTTTATGAATTACGGAATTTGAATTACAAATCAGGAGCTGTATTTTTTAATTCCTATACGGCTCATAATTAATTAAAAGCAAAGATAACAAAAAAACTACCCAAAATCTGAGTAGTTTTTTATATTGTAAATAAAGTATGGATTATTTTTT
This sequence comes from Bacteroidota bacterium, assembly GCA_023426625.1. Lineage (GTDB taxonomy): Bacteria > Bacteroidota > Bacteroidia > Flavobacteriales > Weeksellaceae > Chryseobacterium. Next base: position 2,802 of record JAFAAJ010000093.1, on the reverse strand, counting down.
CAAATAACTGTCTACTTCGTCTGCATTCATTACTTTTTCTTCGAAAACGTAAGCACCTGATTTAGATGACTTCACCATTTTCACAACTTTAGTCATTTTCTTTGACTGACCGCTTTGTAGGGTTGCTACTACTTTCTTTGCCATGGTAAGTTATAATTTATATAATTACTTGATTTCTTTGTGAACAGTATATTTCTTAAGAACAGGATTATACTTTTTAAGTTCTAATCTCTCTGTAGTGTTCTTTTTATTTTTAGTAGAAATGTATCTAGACATTCCTGGCATACCGCTTTCTTTATGCTCTGTACATTCAAGGATTACTTGAACTCTATTTCCTTTTTTTGCCATGATTCAATTACTTTTTAATCAATCCGTTTCTAGTTGCTCTTTCTAAAGCTTCCTCGATTCCAATCTTGTTAATCACTCTCAATCCATGAGCTGAAACTTTTAACGTTACGTGCTTATCTTGCTCTGGAAGGTAAAACTTCTTCTCCAATAAGTTAATTTCAAAACGACGCTTCGTTTTGTTATTAGCGTGAGAAACGTTGTTACCAACCATTGCACGCTTTCCTGTTATTTGGCAAATTCTTGACATATCTCGATGTTCTTATTTGTATAATATTTGAGTGTGCAAAATAACAAAGAATTTTTTAGATAGGCAAATGTTTTAAAATTTATTTTTCCAATTAGTTAGATTATTTTTTAAACAATTAAGATTTCAGGGTGCTATTTTGTGGCTTTTCTCTGAAATCGTTTGATAAGGAAATAAAAAATTAAAAATCCTAATGCAAAAATTGACACTCTTGAAAGAAGGTCTCCTGCTCTGGTGTAGAAAGTCTGTTTGTCATACAGGATGATCTTGGCAAATAGAGTGGTTTGATCTCCGTAAAAAGTATCTTCCAGAACATTTCCTTTGGCATCAATATGAGCGGAGATTCCACTGTTGGCAGAACGTGCTATTTCTCTTCGTGTTTCTACAGCTCTGAGCTTAGCGTAGGAAAGCAATTGTTTGTGTCCTTCTGTTACGCCCCACCATGAATCGTTGGTCATGATTGCTAAAAAGTTGGCTCCTTTTTTTACGTAATCGGTTACAAATTCACCATAGATGCTTTCATAACAGATGATAGGTGCTAATTTACCTTTGTTGTAAGGATTTGAGAAAGCTACTCTTTCTTTATCGGTCCCCAATGAAGCAACAGTTCCTCCCAGATCGAGCATAGCATCTCCCAAGATGGGCTTTAAAACATTCATGTAAGGAAATATTTCAACGCCGGGAACGAGCTTTCCTTTATGATAGATCTCTACTTTTTGATTCGGAACAATTTGTACCGCTGAATTATAGCTTGCTACCCAAAGGCGGGGATTAAGCTGATAGGCCTCTTTAGGCAGGTTTTCTTCACTTAAAAAATAACGGTGAGACGAAATACCGGTTGCAAAAACAGAACCCGGATGTTGGGTAAGAAAATTCTTAACATTATTCAAAAGAAAGCTTTTTTCAAGGGCAGTCTCGGAAATAGAACCTCTTCCGGGAATTGCTGTTTCCGGAGCGATGTAGTAATCTATTTTTCCTTTAGAGTTCTTTTCTGCGAGTCCAAGCAGATCATTCTGAATGGTTAAGCTGTCTTTTAAATATTTTTCATTGTAAGGATCGAGTTCCGGTTGGAGCAGGAGAACATTTACCTGTCCGATAGGTTTTTCATCGAAACTGTTGTATTTAATCAATGAAATAATCATCGGTAAAATGATCAAAAGAGCAGCAATGGAAGTGTTTTTAATAAGATCTTTTCTTTTTCTTCCGGCTTCCCATGTTCTCAGTGTGTAAAATAGAAATACATTAATGAGCAGGATCCAGAAACTTCCTCCGGTTGCACCTAAAGTATCATACCATTGTACGAATTCTGTATATTCTGAAAATATGTTTCCTAGATTTAACCAAGGCCACGTAAGCTCCCAGTTCAGGTGGAATTTTTCAAAGCTCATCCATATCGAAACAAAAAAAGCTAATCCCCAATATGTGCCCTGAGCATTTTTATACCAATGATAACACTGGAAAACCAAAGAATATAAGAGAGAATTAACAAGAACCGGAAATAAAACAGCCATTAAAGAATGACTTCCGTCCGGATTTTTTGATCCGTATAACCAGCCTGTGGTCACGATGTTCCAAATGATAAAGCATAGATAAGATAGTCCGAAAACAACCCAGCTTTTCCTTTTATAATCAGAAAACTTTGAAACGCCGTGTTCCATCATCAGTAAAGGAACGAGAGCGAAAAATATAAAAAATGGAATGCCGTAAGTAGGCCATGATACAGACAGCAGCATTGCTGAAATGAGCGTAAGTAAAACGTATTTCATTAAGTTGATTTAATATACAAATTTAATATTTTTGAAATGAATACATTTGTAAACTATGTTAAAGAAATTCTATCGGCTCATTATTTTGCCTTATACTTTGTTTCTTCTTTACCTGATGTTTTTGGGAATGGGAAGATTTCAGTATGATGATAATGTATTGAGGATAGAACCTGTTTTATCAACCGTCAAGTTTGTTGAAGAGACTATTTTGTGGGAGGATGTTATCAGGATTGTTTTAGGAAATATCATTATGTTTATTCCGTTTGGTTTTCTGGGTTGGATATTTCCACGGTTAAAAGATCTGAAACACTTGCTTTTTGCCTTTATGTCGGTTATTGTTATTGTGGAAGCACTTCAATATTTTACCCGGATGGGAATATTTGAAGTTGATGATATCATCCTAAATACTTTTGGAGTGTATCTAGGATGGTTGTTGTGTAAAGC
>JAFAAJ010000269.1 GCA_023426625.1 Bacteroidota bacterium | reverse complement strand
CGATACTGAATTTCTTTATATCAAATTTTAATTCAGCTCCACGACCATACCTTGCAAATTCCGTCAAAAATGATGAAGAATAAGTCTTATCACCTAAGTGGACTGAAAATTGATCCCGTTTGTAATTAATGAAATATTCTTCATACTGGGTGAAAGAATTAAACTCTACCGGATTGGTAGTGACTGCCCGAAATTCGAGCATATCTTTATTGTCTTTACTTAGACTGCCTTTGCCATAGATCTCTCCCTGAAAGCCGTCTTCATAGATACCCCTGTTTCTCATACTGATATAAGATAAAGAAGCGGAAACCGGGAAACGATGATAAGCATCCTCTTCTTCAGGATTTACAGGGATGATTTTAACACTTGCATATACTGTTTTTGGCTCCTTGATCAGATTTGAAGAATAAGCCGTCAGATTAAGGTTGTAAATCTCGTTTTTCGTTAGATCAGGACTTGTTTTTTTGGTGATTGTGACAATTTTGGATTCTCCCGAAGGTAATAAAATAGATGAACCATCGTTTATAGAAGCATTTCTGCTTTCCAGAGAAATTTTTTCTGTCGAATTTCCATTATTGGAAATCAGGAAATTGGCGGTGATAGTCTCTCCTGCTTTTACATATTCAGGTGAGTCCAAAAGACTAAGAGATAAATTACTGTAGGCATTAACAACCAATTCTGATGTTTTTGTAAACGAATTTCCTGTGCTTTTTTCAGAAGCATGCAATGTCACAGAATATTTTCCTTCCGGTGTTTCTGTTGCAATACGTAACGGAACAATATATACATTACTTTCTCCTGCAGGAACGGAGAACATATTTTTTCCGGTCAGAGGGATGATATATGAACTGGAAGTTTCTACATCAATTTCATACCATTTATTTTCAGAGGAAATATTTTCTATAGTGAAGGAAATAGAAGTAGATCTTCCCGGCAGCAGACTATCTTTTTTGTTGACAAAATCATCAGATGGTTTCTGAGCAAAAATAGGTGCCGGGAAAAGAAATATAACATATAAAGCCCAATTTTTAATCATTCTTTACGTCTAATTCCACATTGATTGCGAATGCATTTTCATTTTCATCTGTTGCGATGACGACGGCATTATACTTATCAGGTGGCAGTTTACTGATATCAATAAAAAACGACTTGGAAGTAGAAGGGAGTAAACTCATTGCCTGACTGGAAAAAACACCTGCTTTTTGACCGATTTTACGGCTATAAACTTCAACTGTAGCGGTTGGTTTGCAGTACAGTTTCCCAATATTGGCAATGGCAATTTTTAACGAACGTTTACCTTCTTCTTTATCAATTCTGATACTTTCAAATTTAAGATCCGGTTTAGCGTTTTCAGAATCGTAATCGGTGATGATCTGGATGGCATACCGTATAATTGATGAGATGTTAACTCCTCCTTTACTGTCGCTCGGCTTGATGTTTTCTACAGGTTCTACAATAATCACACTCCAATAACTTCCGGAATCATCAACTTGGTGTGGAACCGTAATCTCGTAATAAACCTCTGTTTTTTCCTTTGCCTTTAAAGTAATCAGATTGGTATTAAGCTTTATCCAATCTGCATTGGTTTTTTCGTTGGTATGCGGTTTTGTGTAACTGATCGTTCCATCTGCCTTGTAACTGTAATCCTGCATGAAAATTTTAACATTCTGAAGAGAATTACCTGTGTTTTCCATCTCAATTTTGCCTTTATACACCTGTCCACCTTCAACTTTATAGGTATGAGTGAGGCCGTTAAGTATTACAATGCTTGCCTGAAGATATCCGAATTGCAGGAATAACGCTATGCATAACAGAAGTCGCATGACGGGAGGTTTAAATGTGAACATAAGTATTAAATTAAAGACAATACAAAACCAAGAAGAAATTGAGAATCCAACTTCTTCTTAAGTTTTTCACTTTAATATTTCACACGTTAATTGTCGGAAATAGTATAAGTTACAGTAGCTAACGCTGTAGTGGTAGCTTCCAGGTCTGCATAGGATGCAACAGAACCAACACCACTTCCAGGAGCCAGCTCATACGTAAGATTGTGCCCGTTACTTGCTCCATCACCCGTGTAAGCACTTCCTATTCCGGAAACAATGGTCTGATCCGAAGCACTTAATATTAACTGAGCAGAAGGAGTTCCTAATGTTCCTGCACCAGATCCTGAAGCATTGGCAGCTGTAACTTTAATATCAACTCCCGGAATTAATGCATCCAGTTTTACAGACACATTACGGGTAGCATCATCATCAGACTTGATGGAAGAATAATTTAGCCAAAGCGTGTTATTTGATGCTGTTAGTGTGATAGGTAAACCAGCTTCATCAGGAGCAGTAAATCCCATCGTAATGTTTTTACTTCCAGCGGGTTCAATGTCTACGATAGCAACTTCAGGGATAGTAATTCCAATTGTGTGTTCGTCAGTAGCAGTATCTTGAGCTTTTAGATTAGCGGAAAATGCAAAAGCTGTTAGAGATAAGATTAATGCATAATTGTGTTTTTTCATAACATTCAAAATTTAATAGAGTGAAATTACTGAAAAAAACATATAAGATGCTAGAAAATATTTCCTTTTTTATTGGTTATCAGTGTATTACAATAATTAGTGAATTGTATATTTTATATATGTAAAGCATTATTAATTTAAAATAATTGTTAATTTCCTAAATTTTAAGAAAAATTAGTGGATTTTGTTAATAAAAAGTTAAAATTAAAATTTGATTAATTTGTGGTAATTTTTAGAATATTTTACTGATTTTTTGACGATATAGTTATATTTTTATCTAAATCGTAACTGGATATTTGCCCAAATTGGGATTAAAACCTGCTCAAAATTCCCCAATGAATCTTAATATCGTTGAATTTAAACGGATTTCCGAACTCATTACCGTTAGAAAGCTGGAAACTCATCAATCCTATCGGAATAAAGAAATTGAATCCAAGTCCCACACTGTAAAGCTTGGGCTTAACATTCAAAGATTTATTATTGAGCTGTCCATACTGCCCGAAAACATCAAAAAATGCCTGATTTCCGATGAGATAGCGGTATTCCAGACTGCCATAATAGTAAAAATCGGCGGCAAGGGAATTTTCGTTGAATCCCCGCATGGAATTCCAGCCTCCGAAACGGTATAATTCATTGGCGGAAAATTCCGTTTTCGAATCCATCATCGCACCTTCAGCTTTGATATTAAAAAAGTGATTACCGGAGATGTGGTAATTGTGTTCACCAAAAAAGTAAAACTGGTTCTGATGTGCCTTGGTCTGATCTGCGCTGTACACGGTTGACAGATAGTCATATCCTGCGTTGATCTTAGTTTTATAAAGAAAGAGATCTATGTCGGTAGGTTCGGTCATGTCAAACCAGATCCCGATCCCTTTTTTATTATAATCTTTTCCCTGTACATACAGCGTATCGATGATGCTT
>JAFAAJ010000177.1 GCA_023426625.1 Bacteroidota bacterium | reverse complement strand
CTGTTCTCTGTTATAATAATCCAGCATTCCGATTGCCGTATCCGGATCATTAAGGTTCATTGGCGGATTTGCATTCGCTCTGATCGGGATCACCATCCAGCAGGAGAAACCAATGATCATATAAACTACAGATAATGCGATTGTCTGATATATATTTCTTTTAGCTTTTCTTGCATATTTAATTAAGAAATAACAAATGGTAACCATTAAAATAAATCCTGCAATAGTTCCTGAATGGAAAGGTAATGCTAAACCGTTCACAAAGAATATTTCCAGCTTTCCAAACAATGTCATGATAACCGGGAAAATGATCTTAAACACCAAAGCTAAAACCACTAAAGTGATTACATTCGCCCAGATAAAGCTTTTCCAGGTAAATGTATAGTTTCTTGCGTAATAGATTAAACAAACGGCAGGAATTGCCAGCATACACATCATGTGCACCCCAACAGAAAGCCCTAAAATAAAGAAGATCAAAATGATCCATCTTTCGCTGTCCGGAGCGGTATATTCATTCTCCCATTTGGTGATCAACCAGACTAATAGTGCGATAAACATTGAAGCCATCGAGTACACCTCTCCTTCCACTGCAGAGAACCAGAAGGTATCGGAAAAAGTAAAGCATAAAGCTCCGATCACCCCTGCAAACAGGATAGAGATCTCCTGATGTTTGGTTATTTCTTCAAAATCCTTGTTCAGGAGTCTTCTTACCAAGTGAGTAATAGTCCAGAACAAAAATAAAATAGTAAATGCGCTAAACAATGCAGACATCGCATTGATCACAATAGAATAGTTTTCGCCTTTGCCCAAAGCAAAAATTGCCGCTACAGCACCTACGATCTGGAAAAGAGCCGCTCCCGGAGCATGCGTTACTTCCAGTTTCACGGCTGAGGAAATGTACTCTCCACAGTCCCAAAAACTAAAATTAGGTTCTATAGTTGACAAGTACGTGAAAAACGCAATAACGAAAACAACCCATCCCAAAATGGTGTTCCATTGCCTAAAAGTCCAATTTTTCATAGTATTAAATCAATTATGCGAAAATAAGGTTTTTAGTTTGTTTTGTAATGATTTTAACAAAATTTAAAAATTTGGCGCAGTTTTTGAAACCTCTGAAGCGCCGTAATGAGAAAGAAAAAACTGAATATTTGGTTATTGGTCGCGTACTAATTGAACAAAAGTTTAAAAAGTATTTATTTTTTTGTATTTTTGCGGTCAGATTTTTATTGAAAAATAACAAATAATGAGTAATGTTTACGATAATATCCTTGGCATTGTAGGAAACACTCCTATGGTGAAGCTAAATACTGTAACGAAAGATATTCCTGCAACTGTTTATGCCAAGTTAGAATCATATAATCCTGGACATTCCACTAAAGACAGAATTGCTCTTCATATTATAGAAAACGCTGAGAAAAAAGGTCTATTAAATAAGGACTCCGTAGTGGTGGAAACTACTTCCGGAAACACAGGGTTTTCTCTTGCCATGGTTTGTATTATTAAAGGATATAAATGTATTCTCGCCGTAAGCGATAAAACAAAGGCTGAAAAGATAGCCTATCTGAAAGCATTAGGTGCGACAGTATATGTTTGCCCTGCAAACGTTCCTGCAGATGATCCCAGATCTTATTATGAAGTAGCAAAGAGAATTGCTTCAGAAACTCCTAATTCAGTATATATCAATCAGTATTTTAACGAACTGAACATTGATGCTCACTATCAGACTACCGGTCCTGAGATTTGGGAGCAGACAAAAGGAAAGATCACTCACCTTTTTGCATGTACAGGAACAGGAGGAACTTTATCCGGTTCAGCTAAATTCTTAAAAGAACAAAATCCTGATATCAAGATCATCGGAGTAGATGCAGACGGATCTATTCTGAAAAGCTATCACGAAACAGGGGAAATCCATAAAGAAGATGTTCATCCTTACCAGATTGAAGGAATGGGGAAAAATCTAATCCCTTCTGCTCTTCTTTTTGATAAAGTAGATGAGTTTGTAAGAGTGAATGATGAAATGTCCGCTTATAGAACCCGTGAGGTAGCTTTGAAGGAAGCCATTATGGGAGGATATACAACAGGAGCTGTTACTCAGGCTTTGCTTCAATATGCACAGTCTCACGAATTCTCAAAAGATGATGTGATTGTTTTGATCTATCCTGATCACGGTTCCAGATACATTACCAAAGTGTACAGCGACAAATGGATGGCAGAACAAGGTTTTATCAACAATTGTGTTCACAATTATGATGAGGTTTTCAAAACAGAATTCATTAAATAAAAAATAATAAATCACGATACAAATCAAAGCCTTTTTGTAGATCATAAAGGCTTTTTTACTTAAAAACTACTTAAAATGTTGGATATTTTTGAAAGAATAAAAGAAAATCCAGGGCCTCTTGGACAGTTTGCAGATTACGGTGAAGGTTATTTTATTTTCCCAAGATTGGAAGGACCTATCGGTCCCAGAATGAAATTCCAGGGAAAAGAAGTTATATTCTGGAGCGCCAATGACTATTTAGGGTTGTGTAACCACCCGGAAGTGATTGAAGCGGATGCCAAAGCTGCAGCGGAATTCGGAATGTTCTACCCAATGGGAGCAAGAGCAATGTCCGGAGAAACAGAACAACATTTACAATTAGAAAGAGAATTAGCAGAATTCGTTCAGAAGGATTCAGCATATTTATTGAACTTCGGATATCAGGGAATGGTTTCTACCATTGATGCTTTGGTAAACAGAAATGACGTAATCGTATACGATGTGGATTCTCACGCTTGTATCGTTGACGGGGTTAGATTGCATGCCGGGAAGAGATTTACCTACAAGCATAATGATATGGTAAGCTTCGAGAAGAACCTTCAGAGAGCAACTAAAGTAGCAGAAGAAACAGGCGGAGGAATTTTAGTGATCACCGAAGGGGTTTTCGGAATGAGAGGACAACAAGGTAAACTTAAAGAGATCTGTGAGTTTAAATCAAAATACAAATTCAGATTATTGGTAGATGACGCACACGGATTCGGAACACTGGGTAAAACAGGTGCCGGAGCTGGTGAAGAACAAGGTTGCCAGGATCAAATTGATGTTTACTTCTCTACTTTTGCTAAATCAATGGCTGGTTTCGGAGCTTTCCTTGCAGGAGACAAAGAAATCATCAGATATCTAAAATTCAACTTAAGATCTCAAATTTTCGCAAAATCTTTGACCATGCCAATGGTAATCGGAGGATTGAAGAGATTAGAGCTTTTAAGAACAAGACCTGAGATCAAAGCAAAACTTTGGGAAAATGTAAATAAATTACAAAACGGACTTAAAGAAAGAGGATTCAACATTGGTGATACCAATACTTGTGTGACTCCTGTAATGATGCAGGGATCTCCTGTAGAAGCTACACTTTTGGTTAAAGACCTGAGAGAAAACTACAGAATCTTCACGTCTGTTGTTGTGTATCCGGTAATTCCTAAAGGGATGATCTTATTAAGATTGATTCCTACCGCTTCTCATACAGATGCAGAAATCAATGAAACTCTTGCGGCATTTGAAGCAATCCACGACAAACTGGTAAGCGGATATTACAAAGAGCAGGAACAAAAATTACTACAGGAACAAGGTTTGAGTTTCAAACCGATCTAATAAAAAATTAAAAGAGACTGTTTTTTACAGTCTCTTTTTTTTGTTAACTTCTTCACAACCGAGCATTTTGAAGTTGCCTGAAATTAAAATACCTTTGCAAAAATTTTACTGTTGAAAGATCTGCTTCTCATCACTCCGCCTTTTACCCAACTGAATACTCCCTATCCCGCAACCGCATATATTAAGGGCTTTCTGAATACCAAAAATATCTCAAGCTATCAGATGGATCTGGGAATTGAAGTGATCCTTAAGCTATTTTCAACAGAAGGGCTTCAGGAAATTTTCAATGCGGAGATCGATCTTACTACAGCTTCTGAAAACTCGCAAAGAATTTTTGCTTTAAGGGAGGAATACCTTAAAACCATCGATCAGGTGATTTTCTTCCTGCAGGGTAAAAGTCCCACTCTGGCAAGGCAGATCTGCAGCATGAACTTCCTTCCGGAAGCTTCCCGTTTCAATCAGTTGGATGATATGGAATTTGCTTTCGGAAACATGGGTTTACAGGATAAAGCCAAACATTTAGCTACCTTATATTTAGAAGATCTATCTGATTTTATTGTTGAACATATCGATCCGGATTTTGGATTCAGCCGTTATGCAGAACGTGTGGGAAAAAGCGCCAATTCGTTTGATGAACTGTACTCAAAGCTTTTCGGTGAACATACATTTATTGATAAGATCACTTTAAATATTCTTCAGGAAAAACTGGACATCATACAGCCTAAAATGGTTTGTTTCTCCATTCCTTTTCCCGGGAATTTATACTCAGGTTTTCGTTGTGCACAATTTATTAAAGAGCATTATCCTCACATCAGGACTGTCATGGGAGGCGGTTTCCCAAATACGGAACTACGGGAAGTAAAAGATCCGAGAGTTTTTGAATTTTTTGATTTTATTACATTGGATGACGGGGAATTGCCTATTGAATTGCTTCATCAGCATATTTGTCATGCCGAGCAAAGCGAATCTCAATTCAAAAGAACATTTTTAATTGAAGATCAAAAAGTTACTTATAAAAATAATTCCGCAAGAAACGATTATAAACAGGTTGAAAT
>JAFAAJ010000161.1 GCA_023426625.1 Bacteroidota bacterium | reverse complement strand
TCCTTTGACAGGCATTTTTGAATGCTTCAAATACGGTTGGATGGGAGCCGGAGATTTTTCTCCCTTGATGTTAGGAATCAGTACAGCAATCATTCTGGTTCTTTTAGCAATAGGGATCGTTGTTTTCAACAAGGTTGAAAAAACATTTATGGATACTGTATAATTTAAAACTGAAAAACATGCTGGCTTTAAAAGCAGAAAACATATCAAAACAATACCGTTTGGGACAGGTGGGTACCGGAACGCTGTCTCATGACCTCAACAGATTCTGGTACAAAGTAAGAGGTAAAGAAGACCCTTATTTAAAGATAGGAGAAACCAACGACAGAAGTATCAAAGGATCTTCCGAATATGTATGGTCTCTGCGTGACATCAATTTTGAGATTGAGCAGGGAAGCGCTGTCGGGATCATCGGAAAAAACGGAGCCGGTAAATCTACCCTGTTAAAATTATTAAGCAAGGTTACCAAACCTACAACAGGAAAAATCTATACCAATGGCAGAATTGCGTCCCTACTTGAAGTAGGAACAGGTTTTCATCCTGAGATGACAGGAAGAGAGAATGTTTACCTGAATGGTGCTATTTTAGGAATGACCCGAAAAGAAATAACCAGAAAATTTGATGAAATCGTAGATTTTTCAGGAGTAGAAAGGTATGTTGATACTCCCGTAAAAAGATATTCTTCCGGAATGTATGTCCGTTTGGCTTTTGCCGTAGCGGCTCACCTTGAATCAGAGATCCTTATTGTAGATGAGGTTCTGGCCGTAGGTGATGCTGATTTCCAGAAAAAATGTCTCGGAAAAATGGGTGATGTAACCAAAGGTGAAGGAAGAACCGTTTTGTTTGTAAGTCATAATATGGCGGCAGTAAGAAGGCTTTGCAATGAAGGAATTCTTTTAAAACACGGAGAGATTATATGTCAGGATAATGTTGACAGTGTTTTGCATCGTTATGACCTTGAATTCAGAGAAGGTGAAAAAAATTATGAAATAACATATCCGCACGCTCCTGAAACTAAGATGCAAATCAATACTGCAAAATTGGTAAAACCCAACGACCATCACACGCTTTATACAGATGATGACCTGGTCTTTGAATTTACTGTAAGCTGCAGAATTCCTGTTGAAGACGCATATATCACCATAGATATAAAAGATCAGCATGATGAACTTATTTACTGGACTTCCGATTACACCAGCCAGCGATACCAGAAGAATGAAAAAGGAGAATGGATCCTGCAATGCAGATTACCAAAAGGGATGCTTACTCAGGGGTATTATGTGGCAACTTTCGCTATCTATTCACCTCTAAGCAACCAGATTCTTCATTATATGCCGAATTTTAAGATCAATTTTGAATTGGAAGAAAATGAGCACTCTTATCTTCAGCAGTTTGGAATTGCAAGACCGGGTAAAATCGGGTTGCAAAGTGATTGGAATGCTGAAAAGAAAACCTTTTAAGCTTTATATTTCATTATGATCTCAATAATTACAGCCTATTATAACCGTAAAGAACTTTTCAGGAGAACACTGAAAAGCGTTAAAAGACAACCATTTCCTGAAGATTTGGAAGTCATTGCCATTGATGACGGAAGCAGAGAGGAAGAACGACTTGAAGACCTCGTTCCTGAGTTTCCCTTTCTAAAAATCATCAGACTTGATCCAGAAAACAAGTGGTATCAAAACTCTTGTATTCCTTTTAATACAGGATTTGCAGCAGCAAAGGGAGATAAAATAATTATTCAAAATCCTGAATGTTATCACTTGGGAAATATAATTTCATATGTCTCGCAAAACCTAAAGAATAATACCTACTTAAGTTTTGGTTGTTATTCTCTGGATAAGGAGATCACAGATAATTATGAAACCAATAATTATGACAAGGGATATATTGAAAATATTATTTCAGAACATAATTATACCCATAAAAAGGAAGGTGAATTAGGATGGTACAACCATTCTGTTTTCCGTAGTGAGGCGTTTCATTTTTGTACAGCCATTACAAAGCACGACCTGGATGATCTTGGAGGATTTGATGAGCTTTTCTCGTTAGGAATAGCGTATGATGATGACGAGCTTGTTACAAGGATCAAAAAAAAGAAAATGGATATTGTTTTTGTGGATTCAGAGCTTGTACTTCACCAGAATCATTATTCACCCCAGTCATCATCTTTTGAGAATAGAAAGAATAAGCTCAAACTGATGAAAAGGAATGAAAATCTACTTAAAAAATATACAAAACACAGAAGTGATTATCAGGCCAACAAAATGATCAGAAAATTTCCGGAAGGAATGAGAAAATATTACATCCATTTTATAACAAAAATAAGCAGTTTATCTTGATATCTATAATTGTCCCTTGCTATAACCAGTCTCCCTATCTTGATGAATGTTTGCAATCTGTATTGGACCAGACATATCAAAAATGGGAGTGTATCATTGTGAATGATGGCTCTCCCGATAATACGGAAGAGGTTGCTTTAGCATGGGCGAAAAAAGATTCCAGATTCAAATATTATAAAAAAGAAAATGCAGGAGTATCTTCTGCAAGAAATTTTGGAATAGAAAAAGCACAGGGAAATTGGATCTTACCATTAGATGGTGATGATAAAATCGCAGAACAATATCTGGAATTGGCAGCACAGACCTTTCCGGAAAATCCGGATATTGTTTATTGTAAAGGCTCTTTTTTTGGTATTATAAATGACCCTTTTATTCTGGACACTTTCTCCTATGAAGGTTTACTTCTGAATAATCTGATATTTTGTTCTGCATTCTACAAAAAAGAAGCATGGCAAAAGACAGATGGATATGATACAAATCTAATTCATGGTTTTGAAGATTGGGAGTTCTGGATTGAACTTCTGAAAAGCTCTGATAAAAAAGTGATCTGCCTAGATTATCCTGGATTTTATTATAGAAGAAAAGAATCTTCAAGGGATGTTGAAATCAATAAACATATTGAAAGAAAAGAAGCCGCATTCAACTATATCTTTTTCAAACATCAAAACGAATATTTCAAAACATTCGGCACCTACTTTGATTTGGTTCGTCAGAACAAAAAACTCGCCTCTGACAATGAAAAACTCACAGAAGTAGTTAATGAAAATATTCTGAAAAAAATCTTACGAAAGTTAAAAAAATAATGCTGTCTATTATCATATCATCATATCAGCCAAACTATTACGATCAGCTTGTTAAGAATATTGACGAGACGATTGGTAATGGCTTTATGTATGAGATGATCCCAATCTGGAATCCCGGACTGATGAATATTAACAAAGCTTACAATCTGGGGGCTGAACGGGCAAAATTTGACTATTATTTATTTCTTCACGAGGATATAATTTTCCACACCCAAAATTGGGGTGAAAGATTAATTACTCATCTTAATCAGCCTAATACAGGGATCGTTGGAATAGCAGGTTCTTCATATGTTCCTGCCGCACCCTGCAGCTGGACCGTTGCGGAGAAATATAATTCCGTAAACCTCCTTCAGGGAAACAAAAAAAACACATCTGCATTTCCTATCCGTACTGTAAAGCACAACAGGAATAAAGTATTCGCTATTGATGGAGTCTTTATGGGTATTAAAAAGGAAAATTTCATTAAGTTTAACGAAGATTTAGAAGGCTTTCATGGCTATGATCTTGATTTCAGCCTAAGATCATCTAGGAAATTTCAGAATTATGTAATAGATGATATTCTGATTCAGCATTTTTCCGGAGGAAATCTGGACAAAGCCTGGCTAGATGCCAATATTAAAGTCAAGAAGAATTTAGGCTCCGATTTTAATCTAAAGACAGACGCAGAAACAGAAAAAAATGTATTTGAAGGCTTTTTATATAGATATTTTGATTACTACCCCGTTTCTATAAAAAACATATTCTTTACTTTAAAATTCTATCCTCTTAAAAAACTGGATTTTAAAGGACATTTAATACTTTTGAAGAAATATTTGAATTATCTCAGATATTCCAAAAATTTGAATGAAAATTTGAAAAAAAAACTATGATCATAGGTTCCGGGCTTATTGCCACCGCACTTAAAAAAATCAACACTGAAAGCATACTTTTCTTTGCTTCCGGAGTTTCCAATTCCCTGGAAACAAGAAACTCAGAGTTTGAAAGAGAATTTAATCTTTTAAAAAACACCCTTGAAAACAATAAGAGAAAACTAATCTATTTCTCTACTCTTAGCATTCATGACCAGTCCAAACAAGACAGCCTTTATGTGCTTCATAAAATAAAAATCGAGGAATATATCAGAAATAATACGGATGATCATCTAATCCTAAGAATTGGAAATATTGTAGGAAAAGGGGGAAACCCAAATACATTATTCAATTTCCTGAAAAACCAGATCAACAATAATAATAAATTTGTTTTACATAGCAATGCAAGAAGACTTCTCCTAGACATTGATGATATTTCACGATTCTTGATATCTCATTGCACTGATTTGAAAAATGAAACCATTAATTTTGCTTATCCTTATTATTATGATTTGAAACAGATTGTAGATGCCATTCAAAAAAAGACAGGTAAAACCGCTCAGTATGATGAAATAGACGAAGGTGACTTTTACAAAGTAAATTTTGATGAAAACATCAGTAATTTCTTTTCAGGAGTCAGTGCGGATGATTATTTGGAAACCTTAACTGAAAAATATATTTAAATATACAAAACACAAATGCCTAAAATTTATTTAATTATTGTTACTTACAACGCCATGAAATGGGCAGAAAAATGCTTTACCAGTTTAAGGCGATCTTCTGTTCCTCTGCATTGCATTGTGATTGACAATGGTTCCTCCGATGGCACACAGGAATATATCCAAAATAATTTCCCGGAAGTAAATTTCATTCAGGCTGAAAAAAACCTGGGCTTTGGGAAAGCCAACAATATCGGGATAGAAAAGGCGTATAAAGAGGGAGCAGATCTCTTTTACCTCATGAATCAGGATGCATGGCTGTATCCGGATAGTATCGAGAAACTGATCACAATTTATAATAATTATCAAAATAAGGAAGAAATCGGGATCTTAAGTCCCATGCATATTAATGGAACAGAAAAACAACTCGATATTTTCATTGATAAATACATTGCCCATAATTTTGAGAAAACCCGATTGATTTCGGATCTGTATTTTCAGGATTTGAAGCCTTTTTATGAGATGAAATTCATTAATGCCGCTCATTGGCTCATTCCCAAACATACAATAGAAACCGTAGGCGGGTTCAAT
>JAFAAJ010000152.1 GCA_023426625.1 Bacteroidota bacterium | reverse complement strand
TTTGCACCAGTTAAAATGATCCGGTAGTTCAGCTGGTTAGAATGCCGCCCTGTCACGGCGGAGGTCGCGGGTTCGAGTCCCGTCCGGATCGCATAAAAGTCGCCAATGGCGACTTTTTTCGTTTTTATCCCTATCTTTATTAGAATTCTGTTTCTTTATTACAGGACAACATTTATTTACTGTCTAAAACTCAATACATCCTATTGAATTTCCTAAATCGTTGTTTTGGTTACAACGATCATTGTTTTGGCTACTTTTCCGATTGGCGTTCTTCCCAACTTTGTATTGTAAAAAATTAACAATAAAAACAAACAAAAATGGACACAAAAAAAGTATGGTTCGTAACTGGAGCATCAAAAGGATTAGGATTAGCCTTAGTAAAAAGATTATTAACTGAAGGTTACAGAGTAGCAGCAACTTCCAGAACCGTTGAAAGTCTGGATAGAGAGATCGGAACGTCAGAAAACTTCCTTCCTTTAGGAGTAGATATTACCGATGAGAACAGTGTAAAAAACGCTATTGACAAAACATTGGAAACATTTGGAGCCATTGATGTGGTGGTGAACAATGCTGGATATGGACAATTGGGGACATTGGAAGAGTTGAGTGATAAAGAAGTCCGTCAAAACTTCGATACCAATGTATTCGGATTACTGAATGTAATGAGAAATGTGATGCCTCATTTGCGAGGAAAAAAATCAGGACACATCATCAATATTTCTTCTATTGCAGGATTTTTAGGAGCATTTCCGGGATGGGGAATCTATAACGCTACAAAATTTGCTGTTGCGGGTTTAACGGAAGCATTTTCAGCGGAAGCAGCCTCATTAGGAATTAAAACAACTATTGTTTATCCTGGATATTTTAAAACCAACTTCTTGCTACAAGGGTCTCTTCATATGCCTGAAGATCCTATTGCCGAATACAAAGAAGCCAGAGATCTGGAAGTTATGCACGAAACTCAGATCGTAGGAAATCAGCCGGGAGATCCGGAAAAAGCAGCAGCAGCATTCATTCAGCTTGTGGAAACTGAAAATCCGCCATTACATTTCTTTATGGGTAGCGATTCTTTCGGAATGGCACATAACAAGATCGGTATTTTACAAAATGAATTGACCGCTCACGAAACTTTAAGCAAATCAACTGATTATTAATCTAAAACATTAAACAAAATGAAAAATACAACTTCAATAAAGTTCTTACTATTACTGTTATTTCTTTCGATAACGATCAATATCTCAGCGCAAAGAAATCAATCCGGAAAAAAAGTACTCATTGTGCTCTCTGCAGCAGATCATTGGACGCGCGCAGATGGTTCTCTCTATCCGTCGGGATATTGGACGGAGGAGTTTGTAGATGTGCATAAAGAATTTGTGGAAGCAGGTTATACCGTAGATATTGCCACACCCGATTCCCGTAAACCTACAGCAGATCCTAAAAGTTTGGATCCAAAAACAGTAGGAGAGGAGAAAGCAGTATATTTTACCAATTATCTGAAAGCATTATCCGGCTCTTTAGACCATCCATTAAGATTATCAGACATCAATATGAATAATTATGAGGCAGTTGTTATACCTGGAGGACACGGACCTGTTGAAGATTTGTATAAAGATAAAAATATGGGAAAGCTATTTTTTGCAGCCCAGAAATCTGATAAGATCATTGGTGCGGTATGTCATGGACAGGCGGCTTTATTAAGTGCAGTAGACAGTAGAGGGAATTGGTTGTTCAAAGGACGGAAAATGACTTCCTTCAGTGATGAAGAAGAAGTGGAATTTGGAACAGCAGATAACGCTCCTTGGTTGTTGGCTTCAACATTGAGAAAGTACGGAGCCACTTATAAACGTGGAGAACAAAATTGGGGAAGCTTTGTGGTAGTTGACAAAAACCTGATTACTGGACAAAATCCTGCTTCAAGTACTCCTATGGCTAAAGAAATTATATCCGCTTTGAATAAAAAAACAGCAAGAGTTAATTTTAAAAAACGTTGATTATTAAAAAATTAAACAATAATAAAAGGGTAGGATGGCAATTATTCTATCCTTTTTTTTCTAACTTTGATAAGAATGAAAAGTAAAAACATACATACTTTCGATACCATAAGTCAGTTTCATAAAATGAGTGGCTTGCCTGCGCCAGAACATCCATTGGTGAGATTGGATGATTATGGCTTGGTGGAATATCAGACCGATGAAAAAGAGATCAGTTGGATACAGAACTTTTACACGATCGGATTGAAACGGAATATTCAGGGGAAATTCCGGTACGGACAGCAGGAATATGATTTTGACGAAGGATTATTGTCCTTTGTAGCATCGGGGCAGCTTGTACATCTTACGGTCGAAAAACCGGCTGTGAAACCAACAGGATTTCTATTGCTTATCCATCCTGATTTTATTTGGAATACTTCTCTGGTAAAAAGCATCAGGCAATATGATTTTTTTGGTTACGCGGTAAATGAGGCGCTTTTCCTTTCTGAAAAAGAAGAAGCCATTATCACGGATATTTTCCTCAACATACAACGTGAATATCACTCAAATATTGATAAATTCAGTCAGAATATCATTATTGCACAGATTGAATTGTTGCTGAATTACTGCGAACGTTTTTATCAGCGCCAATTTATAACCCGTAAGAAAAGCAGTCGCCAGATTCTTGAGAAATTGGAGAATATGCTGGATGAGTATTTTAATGATGATCTCGTGGAGAAAGGTCTTCCTACAGCACAGCAAATCGCCGGTTCACTATATGTGTCGCCTAATTATCTGGGAAGCTTACTCAAAACATTGACAGGGCAAACTACTCAACAACATATCCATCATAAGCTGATCGAAAAAGCAAAAGACCGATTGTCGACCACCAATTTATCAGTGAGTGAAATTGCTTACGAACTAGGCTTTGAGCATCCTCAATCATTCAGTAAACTCTTTAAGACCAAAACAAACCTATCGCCTTTGGAATTCAGGCAGTCTTTTAACTGATTTTTAAGTATTTATGTTGGAGTTTTTGTATTTTTATGATATTTTTTTTGATAATTAATATTATTTAAAATTAAGGTCTGATATTTGTATTGAGCTAGAAAACTAAAATGACCGATCTTTTTATGAATATATCTGTGAAAAAATTATTTCTATACCCTTGCTTTTTTGCTTTATTATTGGTTTCCTGTAAAAAAGAGACAGAGAAAATAAATGATAGATTCAACGATACAGCTGTATCGGCTTCAGATACATCCGAAGTAGAAACAGATTCTATTAAAACAGATTCTATCGTGCCTCAGAAAGAGTCTATTCCTGCCGAAATGAAGGATAATGGTTTTTATGGAGCTTTTATACTTCCTAAAGATAAAAAACTCAGAGATTCCATGTTTTCTGTATTCAATAAAAAATATACCGAAAAGGAACGTTATACAATCCTTGCATTGAACCGACTGGATTCTAAACACAAGTGGAATGCAGATACCTTAGTGGTTCCTGTGAAAATCGACAGTACTTTAATGGCATATTCACCATTTCCTGCCCAATTGGATGTATTGAGTAA
>JAFAAJ010000140.1 GCA_023426625.1 Bacteroidota bacterium | reverse complement strand
GTTTACTAAAGACCTGGAGGTTGTAAAGAACAGGCTTAATGAAAATGATCAACAGATTTTCCTTTATTTTTATCATCAAGCAGACGCCCGCCACAAAACATTATTAGCAGACCAATATAAAAAACTGGCGGTAATGGATAAAGAATATGATGAATTCCAGGAATCTCTGAACCTGTTTATGAATCATTTACAATTTATGACTGTTCAGTTACCTTTTGAGCAGATCCGCAGACACAGAGCATTATTGCTTAATCAGGAAAAACCGTTCAAAAATAAGCTGAAGAACTTCGTAGAAATTTCGAGTTACACGGAATTTCTGACCGATGAAAATAAAAATACCCTGAACCGTTTTCTGGATTCAGAGTATCTGTATTTTAATAATGATCGCTATTTAGAAAATGAAGTGAAAGATGCGTTTTCATTAGTTAATGAATATCAAACTATACTTAACAAAACCTATGCAGATTTCAAAGAAAACCTATTGAAACTTCAGTCAGACCTTGGAAAAGCGTCTTAATCCGCTCCCGGGAAATCATACGTTTTTGTTTCCGGTTTGGTTCCGTCAATATTAATATTTAAGGCTAAATAAATGAAGTGAAAATCTTTCTTTCCTGCCGCTTCAAATTCTCTCTGCCAAAGATATCCGGAAGCCAAACCAAAATTTTCATCGATCTGATAACCCAAGCCACCATACAGCCTGTTTCTTGCAAAAGTGGGCTTTGTGGGTGTTACAAAGAAAACTTCATCATATACATTGGTGAAAATGGTTCCCGGCTTTACACTTTTAGCATTTAAAGGAACGGTAACATTCAGACGGTAACGATAACGCATTCTTTCAGAAGACTTATCTGTTTTAGGCTCATAAAACCAGCTTTTTTCAGCACGGAAACGGTTTTCAAACTTTACCACACCCTTTCTTACGTCTATCACATCCTGTAACCATACACGGAATTCTTCTTTGTTTAAAGAATGATTTTTATACGTTACATATCTTCCAAGACCTACAAACGGCTTATGATTTTTAGTAAGATTGTAACCTAATCCCCCTTTGATCTCATAATAATCCGGATATGCATATTCTTCAATACCTCTAAGCTGACCTTCCGCATATACAAAAAACTTCGGGTGGAACTTATAAGTCAACGTCATTGAATTAAAGCTGGAAACATGACCCTGTGCTTTTAAGAACGTGACCGCAAAAAATAAGCTTAGACTTAAGAAAAATTTCATAAAAAAAGATTTTTGCAAAAGTATAGCATTTAACAATTCCGTAATGTTAAGTTTACTTAATATTAATAGTATAAGTAAGCCCTATATGGAACCATCTGTTGGGCATTTGTACCCCAAATGTTTCCGTATATTTTGTATTCGTGATATTGTTGATCAATGCATAAACCGAGAAATTGTTTTTCACAAAACTGATCTTTTCATCCAAAAGATTATAGCTTCCCAAGTTCACTCTTTCATTGTATCGGTAAACCAATTCATTGGTAAAATAATGTAAAAACTTCGTTTCTAATTTAGCAATGAACTGATGCTTTAAATTATCCAGAACATATCTGGAAACCGATTCATTAGACTCTTTCAGTGAAGTATCAAGATAAGTGTACCCTGCAGAACCTCTCAACCAGTCGAAAGCTTTATAATTAAGCTCGATTTCCATTCCTTTCGTATCTATTTTCCCTACATTTTGAGCATACCAGATTGGATCCTGTAGAGAACTTTTTACCCAGTCGATAGAATTGTCCGAATTTCTCATAAATCCGCTGATCTTAGCCAAAAGCTTTGCATTCCGGAATTGATATCCGATCTCAGCAGAAACAGCGTTTTCCGGAACCAGTTCAGTATTGCCCTGTTCTGTCTTACTGGAATAATAAAGATCTGTGAAGGTAGGAACACGGGAAACTTTAGCCACATTTCCATACACTTTGTGATGCGTATCAAAACTATATCCCACATCTAAACCAGGATAGAAAAAGTTCCCTTCCTTTGAATAATTCGCCCAGGAAATTCCCGGACTGATGTTAAGCTTATTCTCCAGCAAAGAAAAATGATGCTCGAAGAAAACCTGTGATACAAAACGGTTTCTGTCTCCCAGATTATTACTCGCCAAAAATTCCTTTCTTAATTCCACCCCTAAGCCGGTAGTTCCCAATCCCCATGAATAGCTGGAATTTACTTCACCACCTGCATTATTACCGATGTGCATATTTCTGTAGATCTCAGGTTTTTCCCTGTTGAACAGATACATATCCTGTCCTCTTCTCCAGTAGACATTGGAATTCAGCCTTACCTTTCCGAATGTCTGCTGATGTGCCACGCTCACGATCGATGCCTGAACTTCCTCGTATTGTTCCGTAGCGAGTGGAGAAGCATAAAAACCATTGGCTCTGAATTTCTTTTCAGAAAATCCAGCCTGTAATTTTATTGCTCCATTTTTGATATTTAATTGATTATGATAAAAAATATTTCTGATTTCATAATCCGTATTGTGCATATAACCCTGAGAAGAATTGTAATTGCTTTGAAGAGCTTGAGCAAACTTTTCATTTCCCATCTGAGCATTCAATCCGAAACCATACGTTTCATAATCGCCTCCTTCCGCACTGATCTTTACTCTTTTTCCCGAAGTTGTTTTTGTAATGATATTAATAACACCTGCATAAGCATTTTGTCCGAATCTCCTTGCTGCAGGACCTTTTACAACCTCTATTCTTTCCACATCCTCCAGATCCAACGGTAAATTCATGGAATTGTGTCCGGTTTGAGAATCATTCATTCTTATACCATTTAAAAGAAGAAGCACCTGTTCAAAAGAACTCCCACGGAAACCCAGATCACTCTGCACCCCATTGGCCCCTCTCCTTCTGATATCCATTCCCGGAATCTGCTGAAGAATTTCATCAATACTTTTGGCAGGAGAAGCAAGAATTTCTTCCTTCGTGATCACCGTAATATTATGATTGGCATTTTTATAAGGGGTTGAAATGAATTTTCCCTGAATTTCAATAGACTCTATATCTGAGGTTTTTTCCTGGGCATTGATAAACAATACTGATCCCAGAAAAAGAACGCTTCCTACTCTTTTTAGCATAACTTTTTAAATTGTCCTGTTAGGGTTTTGAAAATCTGTTTTTCCGATCCCTCAAAAGTAGTAGAGTTAGTTAAGACTAACAAATGATTGTTGTCATAAAAAAAGATGCAGTTGGCTGCATCCTTGTGCGTGGGAAAATAATCAGTAAATTATCTTTTTCTCATTAAATGTGTAACTAGATCTCTGAATAATTTTCTCATTTCTATTTACATAATTATCGGGTACAATTTTATAAAAATTTAAAATACAAAACAATATCTCTCAGAAAAAAAATAATGAAAATGATAAATTCACCTCTGTCAATTGAATAATATTCTTTACATATCACAATGACATGCGAAATACATAAATATCACAAGAGATTTTAGGAGAATATGCAATGTTCGGATCCCAAGCAGATTACTGAGTATTTTAGACCTGAAATTCTCTTAAATTTCGTAATTTTGTTAGTCTTAATTTTACTATGGCTTCAACTACAGAAATAGATATAAAAAAACAGGTTTTCGTTAAAAACGCACACCTTAACAACCTGAAACACATAGATGTATTAATCCCGAAAAATAAAATGATCGTCATTACCGGAGTTTCCGGGAGTGGTAAATCTTCGTTGGCTTTTGACACCATTTATGCCGAAGGACAGAGAAGATACGTGGAAAGCTTAAGCTCCTATGCACGTCAGTTTTTGGGTAAGCTTGAAAAACCAAAAGTGGATGACATCAAAGGACTCGCTCCTTCCATTGCCATTCAGCAAAAAGTGATCTCTTCCAACCCGCGTTCCACCGTAGGAACTTCAACGGAAATTTATGATTACATGAAGCTTCTGTTCGCAAGGATCGGGAAAACCTACTCTCCCGTTTCCGGAGAAGAAGTGAAGAAAGATTCCGTTTCTGATGTGGTGGATTTCATTAAAACCGCCAAAAAAGACGAATCATTCTTATTGACTGCTCCTTTGGAATATGATGAAGCAACTTTCACCGACACCTTGAATGTGTTGAAGCTTGCAGGATTTACAAGACTGGAGATCAACGGAAATGTAGCCGGGATCGAAGATCTGGAAAGCTTCGGTTTTACTCCTGAAAAAGGTATGGTCATCAATCTCGTGATCGACCGTTTTTATTATGAAGAAGACGAAAGTTTCCTGCAAAGACTTGCAGATTCCATACAGATGGCTTTTTATGAAGGACATGGGTATTGTGCTCTTAAAAATACGGAAACCGGAAAAATCAAGGAATTTTCAAATAAATTCGAGCTTGACGGAATGGAATTCCTGGAGCCGAATGTTCATTTTTTCAGCTTTAATAATCCTTACGGAGCGTGCCCTTCCTGTGAAGGATACGGAAAAGTGATCGGAATAGACGAAGACCTTGTCGTTCCCAACAAAACATTATCCATCTATGAAGACGCTGTGGTTTCCTGGAAAGGTGAAAGCATGAGCGAATGGAAAAAAGCCTTTATTAAAAAAGCAGGAGACTTCCCGATTCACAAACCTTATCATCAGCTTACCAAAGAACAGAAAAACTTTTTATGGAAAGGTGACGGAAGCAGCAGTTTCCCTTCCATCAATAATTTCTTCAAAATGCTTGAAGAAAACTTATACAAGATACAGTACCGCGTGATGCTTTCCCGTTATCGTGGAAAAACACTTTGTCCTATCTGTGAAGGACTTCGTTTAAGAGAAGAAACAAGCTGGGTGAAAGTTGACGGTCACAATATTCAGTCTTTGATCGAATTGCCGTTGGATGAGCTCTTCCCTTTAATGAAAAACTTAAAACTATCGGAACACGATCAGGAAGTTGCCAAAAGACTGCTGTATGAGATCATAACACGCCTTGAATTCTTATTGAAAGTAGGTTTAGGATATTTAACATTGAACAGAACTTCCAATACCCTTTCCGGAGGAGAAAGCCAAAGGATCAACCTGGCTACAAGCTTAGGAAGCTCTTTAGTGGGTTCAATTTATATTTTAGATGAACCTTCTATTGGTCTGCATTCCAGGGATACAGAGAATTTAATTGAAGTTTTAAAGAACCTTCGAGACCTTGGAAACACCGTTATTGTCGTTGAGCATGATGAAGACGTTATGAGAGCGGCAGATTATATCATCGATATTGGTCCGGAAGCCGGGTATCTTGGTGGCGAACTTGTTTTTGCAGGAGATTATAATGATCTGAAAAATGCAGATACCTTAACCTCAAAATACCTGACTGGAAGACTGGAAATTGAAGTTCCTTCCAAACGAAGAAAAGCCAAAGAATGGATCCACATCAAAGGAGCCCGTCAGAATAACCTTAAAAATATAGATGTAGATGTTCCGCTGGAAAGTCTGGTGGTGATTTCCGGAGTTTCAGGAAGTGGAAAATCTACATTAATGAAGGAGATTCTTACCAATGATATCCAGATCCAGTTGGGAATGGGTGGAAAAAAAGGAGATTACGACTCTGTGGAATTCCCTAAAAAATTGATCAAAAACATCGAGCTTATCGACCAAAATCCAATTGGTAAGTCATCCCGTTCCAATCCTGTCACCTATTTAAAGGCTTATGATGACATCAGAGATCTCTTTGCCAAGCAAAAAACATCCAAATTGATGGGTTACAAGCCGAAACATTTCTCTTTCAACGTAGACGGAGGCCGATGTGATGAGTGTAAAGGCGAAGGTGTGATCAACGTTTCCATGCAGTTCATGGCGGATATTGAACTTGAATGTGAAGCCTGCAAAGGAACCCGTTTCAAAAGTGAGATCCTGGAAGTGAAGTATGACGAGAAAAACATCTCCGACATTCTTCACATGACCGTTGATGAAGCACTGGAATTTTTCAAGGAAAACAATGAAGATAAAATTGTGACCAAACTTACCCCTTTACAAGAAGTAGGTTTAGGATATTTACAGTTGGGACAAAGCTCTTCTACCCTTTCCGGTGGTGAAGCACAACGTGTGAAACTGGCTTCATTCCTTATTAAAGGGGTTACTACGGATAAAACCTTATTCATTTTTGATGAGCCTTCTACGGGACTGCATTTCCATGACATTCAGAAATTACTGAAATCATTACAGGCATTAATCGATCTTGGGCATTCCGTTATTGTTATCGAACATCAGCCAGATATCATCAAATGCGCTGATTACATCATTGATATTGGTCCGGAAGCCGGAAAACACGGAGGTGAAGTGGTATTTGCAGGAACTCCTGAAGATCTTGCTGAAGATAAAAAATCTCATACCGCTAAATATATTAAGGAAAAGTTGGTATAAATTCAAAGAAATACCCATTCATAACTTAAGTAAAACGTATGACAGAAAACTAAGTCAAAGTTATCAACATTATTTTGTGGATAACTTGTGAATTTTAACATTAAATTTACATTTTGTATTAAAATATTACCTATATTTACTATGTAATACAACTGAGGTGGAAACATTTTTTGCTTTTTTCAACTGTGAAATTGCAATTAAATTTGAAATAAAAATTTAAGCACAGCATTGTCGGCTGTGCTTTTTTATTGTTGTCTAATTAAAAAAATGAGATGTTTTATCTACTGAATCCGTTCCTAAAGAGCGGATTCTTTCATCTCACTTCCAATTTCCCAATTGAATTTTATCAGATTAATTAATATCTTTGATCTCATGGCCTCATAGTTCAACGGATAGAATAGAAGTTTCCTAAACTTTAGATCCAGGTTCGATTCCTGGTGAGGCTACAATTCTTATCTTTTCAATAATTCCGTATACCATAGTTTAATTTTACTATGATCATCTTTATAATTGTCGTACATACTTTACATTTAGAATAATTTACCTATCTTTGTGTTAATTATATATGACATAAATGAAAAATTCATTACCATTAAAAAGCGTATTCTGGGCATTATTGTTTGCAACATGCTTTGTGATTAGTGTATTTATACTTTCACAATATGTTTTACCATTAGGGTTTACAGTTCTTATTATTTTAATGAATGCATTTCTGCTTGGAGTATATGCTATTAAGGTTATTAAAAGCATCGGGAGTCTAGACGAACTGCAAGTGAGAATACATTTAGAAGCCGTTTCTATCGCTTTTGTTTTAGCGTTACTTACAGTTATGATTGTGGGAATGTTGGAGATCGTTAACAGTTCAGGGATTGAAGAAATGAATTTCTTATACGTTTTTCCTGCTTTCTTTTTCTACTATATCATAGGATTTATCATTGCAAAACGTAAATACAGATGAGAAATACAATAAAAGTAGAACGAGCAAAAAAGAACTGGACACAAGCCGATTTAGCCGAAAAAATTGGAATCTCAAGACAAGCAATGAACGCTATTGAAAAAGGAAAATTTATCCCATCAACTCTGTTAGCTTTAAAAATAGCTCATGTATTTGGTACACCAGTAGAAAACATTTTTATATTAGAAGACACCGATATTTAAATAATAAAATTATGGAAGCTATTTCAATCGATAGAAAATCATTTCAGGTTACAGACAATGGAGTGCTTTTAGGAGAAATTATTTACGAAAACATTCAGTTTATAACAGCAGAAATCAAATGTACAGATTCTGAAACCTATCAAATAAAACCTAATGGATTGTTTCAATCCAGCATTTCTTTAACGCAAAATGATGTACCCATTGCAAGTCTGTCATTAAGCTGGAATGGGAAAATTGTGATTACATTTCAAAGCGGTGAGGAATATGTTGTATTATTAAATAATATATTCTCTAATAAGTATATTTTAGAAAATAAAAACAAGGAGAAGTTGATGTTATTAGAATCAAAATTTAATTGGAGAGATTTTCAATACAGATATGACATTACCTATAATATAACAGATAACACCAAACCTCACGACACATTATTACTGTTACTGGCAGTATATTCCGTAAACTTTTTTATCGCTACGTTATCGGGAGCTAATGCAGGAATGATGTAATAACAAAACAATCATTAATTACAAACCCATTTCATTAATCAGTCTGCCATACATGTCAATGGTTGAGATCTGATCATTGGAAACATCCTGAATATAGATCTGGGCAAATCCCAAACTCATGTATTCCCTTAACCATTCCGAATGTTCTGCCGGGTCGGATGAGATTCTTATCACCTCTTTCACCTGTTCGATACTGATATTTTCCACTGCACTGTCAAAATCAGCAGGAGTTCGGATCTCCGATTGTAATTTTGCGCCCAATACCGCATGTCGCCAATTGTACCATGCCTCATATTCTGCCTGTTCCTGATCTTCATGATACGATGTAATTGCCTGCAAATACATAGATTCCTTATCACCACCACCCTGTTGATAGGCATATATAAATTCTTTCTGGTCTTCGACAGGCTTAACCACTGTAATTATTCCATCTGCACAGCCGGCTAATTCATACGCCGATTCATTCGACAAGGCAGCAACCACCAGTTTTGGACGGTAAGAAGGTAGCGTAAAGAGTTTTTCATTATACACCTGAAAGTATTTTCCTTCAAAAGTAAGGGCCTGACCTTCCAGCAGTTTTTTAATGATATGAATAGATTCTTTTAACCTTGCATTCCTTTCACTTTTTACGGGCCATTGGTGGTTCGTAATGTGTTCATTCAACAGTTGACCGCTGCCTAAAGCTACCCAAAGCCTTCCTTCGTACATAGAAGCTAATGTAGCAATATATTGAGCAACAACAAGAGGATGGCAACGTTCTGTAGGAGATGTGACCACACCAAAAGGTAGTGCCACTGTAGACATTGCACTTCCAAGCCATGGCCATGAAGCAATGGAAGCTCCCTGCCGTACACTCCACGGATAAAAATGATCGGAGCAGGTTATTCCTTTAAAGCCTTTGGATGCAGCTATTTTAACAGCAGTTAAATGTTCCGATGCCGTATATCTTTCTAATGAACAATGATATCCAATTAAGGTTTTCATAGGCTATGCATTTTGTAAATTGATGCTTTACATGCAATTGGAACAAATAAAATGCCATTAAAAATGAAAAATTTAAACAAAATAACTATTAAAATAAAATAATTTTCACAAAGAAGAAGTATTTGGAAACTTCAGCTACTTGTCATAGATTTGATAAAGCAAAATACATTAGCCTCTGGGAAAACTAATGTTGAGTTCATAAAACCATTGCATAAATGTTCAGACACAAAGGAAAGGGACGAACCTATTCCCATAATCTTAAGTTGGCATCTATTTTATCCTGTGTGGCAGGATTGGTAAATATTACGGGCGTATTAGCCGTAAACACACTTACGACGAATGTCACGGGACATTTCGCTTTCTTTTCAGAACAATTGTTTTTAAAGAACTATACGATGGCACTCACCTACTTATTCTATATTGTCTGTTTTTTGTGTGGTGCCTTTGTTTCGGGACTTGTAATGGAATGGGCTTCTAAATCCAGGTCTCACACATCGTATATCATTCCTATTTCTATTGAAATCACAATGATGCTCGCGGTAATTTTTAGTCCGTTCATACCCTCTCAGGAAAGTTCTTCTCTTTCAATAGTAATTTCTTCCGCGCTTCTTTTTGCCATGGGATTACAAAACGCCCTGGTTACAAAGGTTTCCCAATCTGTGGTAAGAACAACCCATCTTACCGGACTGTTTACTGATCTGGGTATTGAACTTTCACAATTAGTTTTTTATAAAGAAAAGAGAGAAAGAATAAGGCTCTATAAAAATATTCTTCTGAAATTCATGATCATTGGTGGTTTCTTTCTAGGCGGAATTATCGGAGGATTTGCTTATCAACGTTTTGAGCTGAAAACCCTTCTGCTCCCTGTCGCTTTACTTCTATTCGCTTTGTGGTACGATCGTTTGCTCTTCAGGTATTATCATTTAAAAAGGAAATTCAGACATTAAGTTAAATAATGAAACGCCGTCACTTCGAGTAGCGTAACGAAGTGAAGCATATCAAGAAGTGAGATCAAAAACAAAAACTATTAGAACTTAAACGAAACTCATAACTTTAAACCCTAATTATCAAAGAGTTCTCGAGACATTTTTCTTCGGTCCGAAAAACACTCGAACTGACCCTCAACACGCATTAAAAAAACTCCCCGAAATGCCACAAAACACCAGAAGGGTCATGCACAAAACATTCTTTTCCCCAATGCATTGTTCTGATCGGAGTGAGTTTCACCCCTTCATACTTTTCCTCAAGTCCCAGAGAAATGAGCTCCTGCCAAAAATCCCCTACATTCTCAACTTCTGTAAACATCATGGTATTCTCTATCCAGTCTTTTACATAAGCGTTTTGAAGATAAAATGCAGTTTCTCCCTTTTTAAATAATGATAAATGAGGTTCTAAAACGGTTTCCTCAAAACCTAGATCAGTATAAAAGTTCCTGCTGATGTCAAAATTCTTTGACCCTATAAACGGTCGGATGGATTTTAGTTTTTGTTTCATGATAGTTTATTTTGTTATTCAACTAAAATTTTAAATAAAAGCCCATAAGATATTCTTACAGGCTTATTTATAAGTTAATGTCAACTGCTTTTATTTTTTATCAACGACAATTCTTTCTGGTCTGTTTGCAATTTCCCAGGCTGTTGTAAAAACCAATTGCGTCCTTTTTTCCAGAAGTGCATAATCGATTTTTTCAACATCATCTGTTGGTTTATGATAATCTTCATGGATTCCGTCAAAGAAAAACGCTACCGGAACATTGTTTTTTGCAAAATTATAATGGTCTGATCTGTAATACAGCCTTTGCGGATCACGGGGATCATCATATTTATAGTTCAGTTCCAGATTGTTGGTTCTTTTATTGGCAGCTTCATTAATGACTTTTAATTCAGAACTTAACATTTCCGAGCCGATAACATATACATATTGTTTTCCTCTGTTTTCAGGGTCATCACGCCCGATCATATCAATATTAAGATCAACAACTGTATTAGCCAATGGGAATACAGGATTATCCGTGTAATATTCCGAACCGAACAAGCCATGCTCCTCTCCTGTTACATGAAGGAATAAAATGGATCTTTTTGGTCCTTTTCCTGCTTTTTTAGCACTTTGAAAAGCTTTTGCAATTTCCATTACCGCTACTGTTCCGCTTCCGTCATCATCTGCGCCGTTATAAACCACTCCGTTTTTGGTTCCTACATGGTCGTAATGTGCTGAAACAACTACAATTTCGTCCGGTTTTTCAGTACCTTCAATAAAAGCCAAGATATTCTCAGAATCCGGAAGGTTTCCTCCACCTCGTTGTTTCATATAAGCAGCAGGAACTGTCTGATAATAAGAACCCAATGATTTAGGATGTGAGATCCCCAGATTTTTGTAATAATTGATCATGTATTCTCCGGCTTTCTTTTGTCCGGGACTTCCCGTATCTCTTCCCCCCATCTCATCTGAAGCAATCACATATAAGTTTTTCTTTAGATCATCTGCATTAATCATTTTGTATGCAGCAAGAAACGCAGCATCACCCTTAACAGCTTGAGAGGTTTGTGAAGCAGCGTCTTTGGTAACCTTAGCGGTTCCACAACTTACCAATAATGCAACTGAGAATAGCGGAATAAGTAGTTTTTTCATTCTGATTATTTTGTCTAAAAATAACAAAATTTATTTAATCTGCTACGGATTCCGATTTTTCTTATATTTGATAAAAATGCAATATAATGGAGAATATTTATGGATTTACTCATTACTCCTTCTTTACGGAAATGTCTGAGTTAGCACTAAAGCACAATAGCTTCGATCTTTCTTTGGGCTTACCTGATTTTGACATTGATCCGCGCTTAAAATACTACCTGAAAGAGTCTGCAGATCTTTGCAATCACAATTACGAACCACTTGCCGGAAATCCGATGCTTATTGAAAGTATTATCCGATTCAATTCCAGAAGAAAGAATAATCTCCAATTAAAAAAAGAAGAAATAAGCGTTGTTCCGTGTGCAACCTTTGCCTTACATACTTCCCTTAAATCTATTCTTAGTCAAGGAGATGAAGTGATCATCATCCAACCTTCGTATTATACTTATGGACCATCAATCGTCTTAAATGGAGGTACACCTGTGTATTACGATCTCGATTGTGACTTCAGCATCAACTGGGAAAAGCTCCAAAAATGCATTTCCGAAAAAACCAAAGCTATCATTGTTAATTCTCCACAAAACCCAACTGGAAAAATCTGGACTCAGAATGATTGGAACCAGTTATATAAAATAATTAAAGACCAGGAAATCTATCTGATCTCAGAAGAGATTTATGATACTTTTTGTTATGACGGTCTTGAGCATTACAGTTCTTTTCTCCATCCCGACCTAAAAAAAAGAACTTTCTGCATTTTTTCTTTCGGTAAAATGTTTCATTCTACAGGCTGGAAAGTGAGTTATTTATTAGCTTCAGAAGAATTGACGATAAAATTCAGGTGTCATCAGCAGTACATTTCCTACAGCGCCAATTCGCCTGCACAATACGCTGTGGCAAAATATCTGGAAGTGTTCGATCCTGCTGAAAATCAGATCTCCATGCAGCGAAAAAGAGATATTTTCAATGAACTTATAAAAAATACTCCTTTGGAAATTGAACAGAAAGCACAGGGAAGTGTTTTTCAGATCGCCAATTTCCGGAGTGTTTCTAAAACAATGACGGATGTTGAGTTTTCAAAATGGATGACCATAGAAAAGAAAGTTGCGTGCTTGCCGCTATCAGCATTTTATCATTCAAGGCAAAATTCGGATTATATAAGATTCAGCTTTGCTAAAAAGGATGAAGTTATTATCCAAGCATTGGAACATTTAAGAAAGTATTTATAACTTGATTCTATAAAAAAGCACCACATATTGCGGTGCTTTATCGTATTGTTATTTATTCTTTTTACATCGAAAGAATTCTTACATCAATCCTTCTGTTCTTCGCTTTGCATTCATCTGTATCGTTTGCTTCACAAACAGGATGTTGAGAGCCGTACCCTTCTGCTTCCACTCTGTCCGAAGAAATTCCCATTTCCAACAGCTTTAATTTTGCCGTTTGAGCTCTGAGATTGGATAATTGCTGATTGCTTTCTTCATTTCCTGTGTTATCTGTATATCCGCCTAATTTTATTTTCAGATCAGGATAAGCATTAAGAATTTCCGCTAAGTTATTCAACTGTGCTTCTGAGCCGGGTTTCAAATCACTTGAACCTGTTTCAAAGTAAAGGTTTTCAATGGTATACCAAGTGTTCGGATCCAGAGCAGCCTGACTTTTTTGTTCAACTGCATTATACATCTGATACAATTGACTGTTTTCACCGATGGAAATTTTCTTACCTCCTTTCAATTGGATTTCCTCGATATTTCCGGTATCATAAACAAAGTCACCATTTTCATTAACGTAACCTTTGATTTCCGTAGACACTAATGGAACAACCGTGAATCCGTTTCTTCCTCCATGATCCATTCCTGCAACACCTGTTAAGCTTTCTATTTTTGCCTGTCTGTTAGCATCAATTTTATCTTTATGAATATTCGCCAAGGTAGGTGCGATAACTAATGAAACAATAGACATCAGTTTGATCAGGATGTTCATGGAAGGACCTGAAGTATCTTTGAACGGATCTCCTACAGTATCTCCTGTTACAGAAGCTTTATGAGGATCTGAACCTTTATAATAGGTTTGACCGTTGATATCCACGCCTTTTTCAAATGATTTTTTAGCATTATCCCATGCTCCACCCGCATTGTTCTGGAACATTCCCATCAAAACACCGCTTACTGTTGCCCCTGCAAGGAATCCTCCTAATACTTCCGGACCGAAAATAAATCCTACCAAAAGTGGAGAAATAATAGCAATAGCTCCGGGAAGCATCATTTTTCTAATGGAAGCGTCGGTAGAAATGGCTACGCATTTTTCATATTCCGGTTCTGCTTTTCCTTCTAAAATTCCCGGAATTTCGCGGAACTGCCTTCGTACTTCCTCTACCATTGCCATTGCAGCCTGTCCTACAGCCGTAATTGCTAATGATGAGAAGATAAACGGAATCATTCCACCTACAAATAAACCGGCTAGAACATCAGCTCTGTAGATATCAATTCCGTCAATTCCTGCAATTCCAACGAATGCTGCAAATAATGCTAAAGCCGTTAAAGCTGCTGAAGCAATGGCAAATCCTTTTCCTGTTGCTGCTGTAGTGTTTCCTACCGCATCCAGAATATCTGTTTTTTCTCTGACTTCTTTAGGTAATTCACTCATTTCAGCAATTCCTCCGGCATTATCTGCAATAGGCCCGAAAGCATCAATTGCCAACTGCATAGCTGTTGTAGCCATCATTCCGGCCGCTGCAATAGCAACCCCATAAAGTCCGGCACATAAGTATGAACCGTAAATTCCACCTGCTAAAACAATAATTGGTAATAATGTAGATTCCATTCCTACGGAAAGTCCGCCGATGATATTGGTAGCATGACCGGTAGAAGATTGTCTTACAATGCTTGAAACAGGTCTTTTACCCATTGCTGTATAATATTCTGTAATGATACTCATTAAAGTACCCACGACCAACCCTACCATAATAGCTCCGAAAACACCCATTTTCGTAAATTCGTGACCTCTTAAGACCATTGTCTCCGGCAAGATATAATTAACCAAGAAATAAGAAGCTACAGCCGTGATCACAATACTTCCCCAGTTTCCCAGGTTCAATGCATTCTGAACGTTTGAAGTAGATGCTCCTTCATTATCATTGATTCTTACAAATAAAGTTCCTATGATAGAAAAAATAATTCCTGTTCCCGCAATCATCATAGGTAATAAAATAGGGGCAAAACCACCGAAAGTATCCTCGGAAATAGTTTCTCTTCCCAAAACCATCGTTGCCAGTACAGTCGCTACATAGGAACCGAATAAATCTGCTCCCATTCCCGCAACATCTCCTACATTATCTCCCACGTTATCTGCAATAGTTGCCGGATTTCGAGGATCATCCTCCGGAATTCCTGCTTCCACTTTTCCTACGAGATCCGCTCCAACGTCGGCTGCTTTTGTGTAAATACCACCTCCTACTCTCGCAAACAGTGCAATAGATTCAGCACCTAAAGAAAATCCTGTAAGAATTTCAATAGCTCTTTCCATTTCATGAGAATCAGGGAGTGCATCAGGCGCGAAGATCTGTTTGATGATGAGATAAAGGGCTCCCAAACCTAAAACAGCCAATCCGGCAACACCCATTCCCATTACAGAACCTCCTGTAAATGAAACTTTAAGCGCTTTGGAAAGTGAAGTTTTTGCTGCTTCAGCGGTTCTTACATTGGCTTTCGTAGCGATCTTCATCCCGATAAATCCGGCAGATGCTGAAAACATGGCTCCTACGACAAATGCAATTCCGATGCTCCAGTGTGAAGCGGGATTGCTCATTCCCATCACTGCCAATAAAACAGCTACAATCACAACGAAATAGGTTAAAATCTTGTACTCAGCCTTTAAAAAAGCCATTGCACCGTCAGCGATGTGTCCGCTGATAAGTTTCATTTTTTCATTTCCGGCATTCTGCTTACTTACCCAGTTACTTTGAAGAAATGTGTAAAGCAAAGCAATAACACCAAAAATTGGCACTAACACAAATAGATCCATAGTTTAATATTTTTTTGGTAATAGAAAATTAAATATAATAAATAATTTCCATGATAATGTTAAAAATATTGCAACTATATTAAATTTAAATCATCTTAAAATTAGACTTAATTTACTGGAAACGCTTGCATCAGGGACTTTCAAAGCGGTTTATCAATCAACAAAAAAGGGCAAATGAAAACTCATTTACCCTTTATATTTTTAATCGGAATGCAATTTTATCCTCCGAATTTATTTGCGTAATCTGTTAATGAAGCCTTGATCACTTTTTTAGCGTGTTCTGCTCCGTAAACTTCCTGGATTCTACATTTTGCAGACTCATCCGGAAGGTTTTTATAGGTTAGGAAGTAGTGCATCAGTCTTCTTACTTCAGCTTCAGGAAGTTCAGTAATGTCTCTGAAATGTCCGAAAGCGTGGTCTCCCACCATTACTGCAACAATTTTATCATCTGCCTCACCTCCGTCAATCATTTTGAATCCACCGATTGGAATAGCCTCCATAAGCATTCCTCCGGAGTGAATGTTGTGTGAGCTTAATACACAAATATCCAAAGGGTCATGATCTCCCATCGTTACATCTTCTGCACCCATTTCCACTGCTAATCTCATTACTTCATCATGGCAATACGTTCTTGGAACAAAACCGTATAATGCAGGAATGATATTCGAGAATTTCTGAGGCCTGTCAACCTTTAAATATCCCGTTTCTTTATCTACTTCATATTTAATAGTATCTGAAGGAACAATTTCCACAAATACGTTTACAACATTTGGCGCATCTTCTCCCGCAGAAATTCCATGCCATGGATGTGCTTTAAAATTTGGAATCATTATCTATTCTGTTTTATTTTTAATTAAGCTATTATTAAAATTTCTTTTCTAAGGTCTTCAATAGTGGCAGCAATATAGTCGTCGTTGTTCATATAATTCATGATAAAAACAGTTTTAAAATCCTCCAGACTGGGATCATTCAGGTTTTCATAAGTTCTATGAAGCAGTTCTATGACTGCATTTTTAGAATCAACAATATTCTGCCATGAATTTTTTGTAAGATAAAGCTGTTGTGAAGCGTTATATTCAAATTCTTCGTTGATAGATTTTTCAGTAAGGAAAATAAATTCATGAACAGCCAGACCTTTATCAAATTTCTGAATAAGGTTGGAAGGCTTTATTCTTTCAAGAAAAAGGGTCATTCTTTCGTAGGAATGGGTCTTGTTTTCAGAGTTTGATTTCACCGAAAGCAGCTTCAGTTCCTGATTTTTTAATCTGATATAAGTAAATAC
>JAFAAJ010000132.1 GCA_023426625.1 Bacteroidota bacterium | reverse complement strand
AGGTACAGGTGCGCCTGGAAGTATATCTGGTTATTCTTTACCTGGCACATTAGGAGTTGGGGGGAACTATGCGGGAACTCTGGGTGGTAGTGCTGGTGGTGGTGGATATTATGGTGGAGGTAGTGGGCACTGGGGAGGAGCCGGTGGCGGCGGTTCTTCATATGTTGGTGGTGTAACGAATGGTGTAACGATAGGGTATGGTCAGTCTGGATTTGTTGCCAATCCTGATGCTACAGGTAACGGAAGGGTTATTATCACTAATTCTTTGATGTCCACATCTGAGGTACGTACAAAGAGTGATATAAATATTTATCCTAACCCAACGACGGATTTCTTGAACGTGACAAAAGTTTCAGATAAAGCAACATATCAAATTTATAACGTTGCAGGGCAGTTGGTAAGTAAAGGACAGGTGAATGGTGGAATGATCAATGTTTCAGCATTGACCAATGGTACTTATGTGATTGCTATTGAAGATAAGGGAAGCGATCTATTTAAATCTAAATTTATTAAAAGATAGTCATCTATTAAATTTTGAGGAATCTGTTCTCAATATAAAAAATAAACTCTCATTTCTGAGAGTTTATTTTTTTCAAGCACTTTACCAAACCGATGTACATTGCACAACTAAATATAAGCAGCGGAGTAGTCCAGTAGAGCCGGTTTTAGGTGCGATAATCAATCATCACAACATGCGACTCTAGAGGAATGGCACAGGCGAATAAACACGTTCTGATGGCAACACTTTGTTATAACCTGAAAAAATACCTGAAATTCACCCGTAAACTGCCACAAATCATGACACAAGTGATGACGATTCCGAAAGGGGCACTATTTTCTCAAAAATCCACCTTTCATAATCGAATTTTCAACTTTAATTAGCGTATGAAATTTCAGTACATTTTAAAAAAGCAAAAAAATACAGCCCACTAATAATGCTGTAATGAGGTTGGTATTTTAGTTTTTAGGATTTTTAGTGAGTTGTGCAACGGTTACCCTGGTTAGCTGTAGTCATAATTATTTCAGCAGTCCATCTTTCCAAAAATAATAGCTGAATTTTGTGAAAATATTTGATCGATTCTGTTTATTTATCCAAGTGTACTTTTTAAATACTTTTTCAAATAATGAATTATTTAACTGTTCAACATTTATTTGAGGTCCGTTATAATCAACACAATTCCAACATTCTTTTTCAATATCTTTTACCAATTTTTTGCAATTATTAATTTCATTTTCGTTGATATTTGGAAATTTCTTACTGAGTCTTTCAGAAATATCTTTACCAAAATTTTCTCCAAATTCAAGATGAATTTTCAGAGCGTAATTCTCAATTTGGAATTCCTTTTTATTATGAAGCAAATTGAACATTATCTTAATAATTTTTCAGATTGTCTAATTTAAGAAAAAAACAATATGAAAAGCAGTTGCGGCTAAAATAGAGTAGACGTTCAACTTTGAACTTAATCCCGCATTTTGCAAACTATGTTATCTGCTGTTGTATTTTTTTTCAGTATGTTTTTTAATATCATACATAATATCATCTTGATATAAAAAGTCATTCTTAAGTTTAACGTTTCCTACGATTTTTCCATTTGCATATTTTTTTTCTGACTTGTTCTTAAAATCAGTAACATAAATTGTATCTGCTGCTATTTTCCATCTGTCTTGCGAATTATAATATTTAGTTCTTGAAACAATATATAATAGTGAATCATTTTTCGTTTCAAATAAATAATAAGTTTCATTTTCACCCATTTCGCCATTACCTTCTAAGTATAATAATTTTACTTTTTTATTCACGAAATAAGTTTTTTGTGGATATAATTTAAAATCTGTAAACTCAAATTTTTCAGCATTGTAAACTTTAACAGTGTCGTTTAAATTGTTTTTTAATTCTGAGTAAATTTGATCATTAGAATTCGAACAACTTTGTAAAGTGAAAATTAAAATAAGTAATATAGAAACTTGATTTAACATGGTGCTTTTTTACAATTGCAGCTAACGGAAAAGGCTTTGCGAAGTGCGGGCTTTCGAAGAACGAAAAGTTCAAGAACGACCAAACGTAGCGAATACTTTTTCAATTATGCACTTAACCCCGCATTTTGCCAATACAATGTTAGCAGAAGTTATTTTAACATTTTATTTATATCATCAAAGAGTTTTTCGAAATTAGAAATTGTTTCTGGGCTTAAATCTTCAAATTTCAAATAACCTTTAGAAAATTCTAAAGCTGGTCTATAATGATTAAATCTTTTAATACCTAAATGTTTATTGATTTGTAAAAGTGTTGGTTTTAAGTTACTATCTAAGTCAGTTACATTGATATCTGTATTTTCAGTAAATGCTTTATTAAACAGTTTTATATAATCATCTTTTGTAAATAAATCTTCAATGTCAGCTTGCGTATAGCCTGTTAGATATTCATGGAAAAATCTAACTTTATTTTTATGAATCAGTTTTTGATTAAGTATGTTTTCAAATTTCGCTTGACCTTTCGGATCAGTAAATGAATCCAATAGGCACGCAATCTCTAATTTATTTCCTCGTAATAATGAGATAAAAGTTGAAACTTTTTCTAATCCACCCATTGGAACTAAAGTTATATCTTCATTTAAATGTTCCTTTCCATTTTGCTCAAACAAAGAAGACATAGAGGTTAAAAATACTAAATCAGAAACACCTTCTATCAGTAGATTTTTCTTACCAATAAATAGGTTTTGTGCGATATCATAACCCAACGCAGCTTGTAATGGAAATAATGTGTTTGGGTCTTTTTCTTGAATACTATCTGAAATTCTTGAGCCTTTATCTGTTTCTAATACAGTTCTTACTCTTTCTAACTTATCAGTTGGAATTGAAAAGGGCGAATGTGTTGTGTAGATAATTTGGTAATTTTCAGATAAATCTTCTAAAAATCTAAGCATATCACTTTGAGCTGATGCGTGCAGATTTAAACCAGGCTCATCTAAAAGCAAAATGTACTTAGAATTATTATCTTCCTGTATTTTTTTGAACCAAACTAGAAATGAGAAAAACCAATTAAATCCTTTACTTCTATTTTTTAAAGGTAGAGATACTCTGGTTCTTTGATTTTTTACACGAATATCTAGTATATGCTCGACAATGTTTACTTCAATTATTTCTTCTCTATTGTAATGGTCTATAGCTTTACGAGTAACTTTTTCTTCTTTCGATTCTATTTTAAATTCAATTGAAAGGTTGTCATTTGTTGACCAATATTTGAATAATTCATCACTAATAATTGCTTCAGTTGCTTCTAATTCAGCAATATAATCCTCAAAATCTTTTGCTTCAAGAATTTCTTCAGGATTTAAATCCGCTAATTCTAATAATGCTTTTGCAGTTTTCAATTCCTCTGCATCAATATCTTCTTTAATCATATCTTCAATAATAATTCTTGATGGCAAAGAATAATATTCATCGTAGTATAAAAACTTTGGAAGATTTGGGGAAATAATTTTGGTTGCTATATATTCTTCAATTGGATTTGACCAATTGTTTGTATTCTTAAAATATTTTCGTAAAGTTTCTAAATTCGCAATAATTGTATCGTCTTTATAATCTGCAATTAAACTGTCAAAATCTTTATTGTTTTTTACTTTTGAAAGTTTGTCAACAATTGTCTTACTATAAAAATTTAAGTTTTTGGTTTTAAATTCTAGAAACTTTATTAAGTTTGCTTCAATTCCAGTAAAATTTCTAGAATTATCATATTTAGTTGTTATTGAGAACTCTAAATTTTTTAAAATATCCGCTCCAAATTCTTTCTCAATTTTGTCTAAAGTTTCTGAATCGATAGAATAATAGCATGTTATCGCTTTAGGATTTTCACCTGATTTGTCAATAGACTTTTTCTCACGTCTTGGATAGTCGTGGGTAATATTGAATTTAAACTTTTTATCATCTTGGAAATATCTAGTTTTTGCAATTGATTCTAGTACGGAAGTTTTACCAGATTCATTCATGCCAACTAAAATTGTAATGTCATCTTGTACATCAAATTCTTGGTCACTTTCAAAGCTTTTGTATTTATGTACAACAACTTTTATTAATTTCATATTTAGTAGTGAGTTTGGTTAATAATTTCTGCTAACGTTTTGAGGCTTTGCGAAGGAGCGGATTAGAAAGACTAAACTTTCAATTTAGCACAGACGTAGCAAAACCATTTTTTCTATTTGCTAATTTACATTTTAAAAGCAAATAGAAAAAATGGTTTTGTGGATTAAAGGTACGAAACTTGATTTTTACACTTAACCCGCTCTTTTGCAAAACCTTTGTTATCGGTAGTGGCTCTTGCAGTCGGTCTTTTGAGTGTTGGCTTGGTAGCTCTTTTGCATTTTTGTATGGCTTTGTGCGATTGGAAAAATGCAAATGTGCTACCAAAAGCGTAGGGTTAGCCTGCTGTTTGTAATTTTCCTGCGTATGTTCCGTATGGTTTACCTGAATAATCTCCTGTTTTGAAATAATCACACAACAGTTTTATTACATTGTCTATATCTTCTTCCGTTTCAAATTGAATTTTACCGTCCTTTATATTTATCGGGGCTTTTTTCTTTTTGCCTAATGTTTCCAACTTCTTGATGTTCTTTGAAGTTAGAGAGTTTAAGTTTCCGATTTTTTCTAATTTCATCAACTTTTTATGAATAGCAACTTTCGTTTCTATTTTGTCATTTAGTAATTTTACATCTCCAAAACATTCGTGTTTGGCAATTGAAGTTGCAATATCTTCAGCTCTCTTTTTGTACTCTTCTTGTAATCCAACAAGTTGTTCAAAGTAATACTTTTTCAAAACGTAAAAAGTTTCTTCGTAGAAGATGCAATCTATTTGTTTATCCAAATAAACAGTATCGCTTTTTAGTAACGACAATGTATTAGTATTCGTATCAAAAAAAGTTCTTATTGTACTTCCTATACTTTTCTTTTCTCCGTTTTTTTCCTTTTCAATGCCAACTTTTCCTGGCGATATTTTTCTAAATGTGTAGAAAGATTTATCACTATCAATTTCAAATTCCACACAATATGCCCAAAGTGTTTCGTCTTGAAGTATATCGTTTAAATCTGTGATTTTTTGAGGACTTTGATTTAATTGGTTATAAACAACATCTGAAAATGAACCAACTTTATTTTGCATTTGGTATGTAAACAAATGCTCTGTTTCATCTGCAATTACGTCATAATCAAAGAAATGTAAATCTTCGTTATCTTGAATTTTCTGAAACTGTTTTAGCGAAAGTTCATAAAGGTACTTTCTTACTTCGTCTGTAATTTCTATCTGATAAACTTTGAAATCAAACTTTTCTAAAACTCGTGAGTTGGCTTTCATTCCCTCTTTGAGAATACGGGTAACAAAGTACATTTTCAAATTTTCAGCATTTGCCAGACTGATTATATTAACTAATAGAGATTTATCCATAATAAATGTTTTTCGTAATTAGGTTCATTTTTATTTCTTGTTCGCTTTCCAAATCTTCTTCTTTCGTTATTAAAAGCCCTTTCTTTGTTTTTCCCTTTTTATTGTAATCAATTTGGTAAAGTGTATGGGTAATACTCAAAATGGGATTTATCACAATCATATTTGATTTGGTGTAAATGAAAAATATGATGACTAAAACAATAAAAATAGAAGTAATGTCAAACAAATTGTTTGTATCCTGAAAGATAAACGGAACAATGTAGGTAGAAATATAACTTATGCTTTCACTATTTTTGTTTTCTACCTCAACAATTTTCACAAGTTCTCCATTTGATTTTTTAGTGTCTAAATTTGTCAATAGGAATTTCAATCCAATATAACCGAATATTGCAACAAGAAAAAGAAAAGCACTTAATCCAAATTTCTTAAAAGCCAATAAAATGCTTTCGTGACTAAAACCTCCAAAATTCAAATACTCAATATTTTGTTTGACTTGTCGTAAAATCAACAGTCCGAACAATGGAATATATGATGTAATGAACAATACAAAAATCGCTATATTATTGAGTTTTACTTTTTTCATTACATCACTTTTCAAATATTAAAAAGGTTGTTCAACTAATTTTTTTTCAATAACAGAAATATTTGTCTTTTTACAACTTTCAGTCAAAGCATTAGCAACGTGCCACATTAAAACAGG
This sequence comes from Bacteroidota bacterium, assembly GCA_023426625.1. GTDB lineage: Bacteria > Bacteroidota > Bacteroidia > Flavobacteriales > Weeksellaceae > Chryseobacterium. The sequence goes on along the minus strand of JAFAAJ010000132.1, from coordinate 11,484 downwards.
TGGAATTGCATTTCCTATTTGTTTATATGCTTGAGTATCACTTACAGGAAAAACAAAAATATCCGGAAAAGATTGAATACTTGCGGCTTCTCTCGGAGTAAAGCGTCTGTAAATTTCTTTTTCGGGGTTGACTAATAAAACAGGGTCACGAGAATTTAAACTTGTCTTTGCTAAATGAGAAGTAATTGTTAAACACTGTCCGTCCAAATCTTGATATAAGCCACGTTTCATATTCTTTTTTGCGTTTTTCATTCCCTCAACAGCTCGTTTTGAGAAATAATACTTTTCTTCCTCAATTGCTAATTGTGGAATTACTTCCTTTAATGGAACCCATTTTTTTGTGCTAAAAAGATTTGTTTCAGAGTGTGTGTCTGTTGGGAATTTGTAATCAACATCAATATCATTTCTCACTCCAACTATAAAAACTCTTTCTCGTTTTTGTGGTATCCCAAAGTTTGAAGCAAGTAATATTTTATATTTCACTTTGTAGCCAACACTCTCAAATTCTGTAACAACTTTTTTAAGGATTTCTCCTTTTTGTAGCGTAACTAATCCTTTCACGTTTTCACAGACAAAGAATTTAGGTTGCTTTGCTTTTAGAATTTTTACAAGTTCTTTGTAAAGATTTGCTCTGTCATCATTCGTGTCTTTGTTTGGATTTACAGTACTGAATGATTGACAAGGGAAACCACCAAGCAACAAATCAAAATCTTCTATTTGATTAATGTCCACGTTTTTTATATCATCACAAACCGCAGGATGCTCAAAGTTTGCATTGTATGTTTCAACTGCATATTTGTCAAAATCCAAAGCATAACTTATCTCAAATGGGAGAGGAGCATAATGTTCTTTTAGGAATTTAAAATCTCCGAGTATTCCTAAATCCGAGCCTCCACAGCCACAAAAAAATGATGCTACTTTAATTTTATTTTCCATAATTAATATTGTTTGTCTATACTTTCAGAACCAAAATCCATTCTGTATAAAGTTGGTAAAACTGTAATTATTCCACTATCATTTTTTCCAAATGGGTCATTGATTTTTCTAACGATTGTTGCATTTGGGGTGAAATAAACTCTATAAATATTGTATGCTGAACGGTATTGTTTTGCTGCAATCCATTCTTTTCTAGTTAAGTTGATTGTGTCTGTCCAAGAATTATCTTCTAAATCAGGTTCGGTAATTCGTTTTGTAGATTTGACTTCTACAAATCTTGCAAATTCAGGTTCTTCACGATTTTCGTCAGCTTCTACAGAAGAAATATCATAACCTAAACCTCTTTGTTTTCCTAATAGTAATACTTTATTTACCAAACGTGGATGTGTTGCATTTACTCGTTTTTTCTCTAAATCGAAAACAAAATCTTCGCCTTCATCTCCCAAAATAGTTTGGTCAGTTCCTTTTTGTGGAACTTTTGGCTTTTCGACTTCTTCTCTTTGTAATGCTTCTATTGAAGTTGATAAAATTTCAGGATTTTGAACGGCTATTTTTCCAAAATATGCAGACCAATCATAATACAGTTGTTTCTTCTCGTCATCATTATTTAAATCATATTTGAAAATGTCAAATTGCAGTGGTTTAGCTAATTCGGAAATGAAAACATCAATAATTTTTTGTTCAGCTTTATTGGTTATCAAATTATTTCCATCAATAATTATCAAATTGGCTAAAGCCAATAAGTTGAGTTGTTCTCTTATGTGTTGTGTATGAAATGAACCTGCTTCTAATTTTTTGACTATATTTTCAGCTCTGTCTTTTAAAATTACTCCTAAAACTTCTTCAACAGAAATATTTCCTTGCAAAACTTGTTTTGCATTTAATACATAGTAGCCAATTTCGTCTTTGGTAAGAATTATTCCATTGTTTTGGGCAAGAGAAAGCAAAGCCAAAACAAAATGAAAAGGTTTGAATTTTATTTCGTCATTTATACGTTCTTCAATAGTTTTGATTTTTTGAGTTCCATTTGGAAATTGAAAATTCAAACAAAGATTTTTGAAAAAAGCAGGTTGGTCATTATCATTTAAAAGTTTCTCATTACTCGGACTTTCATAAACGTAATGTTCATCAGAATAGTATAAGCCAAAAAGTTTCCCTGCAACTTCGGTTATATGGTTTCTAATCGTTTTTTGATTATTCTCTCCAAGATTTTCAAAACTATCATTGTAGATAATTTGAGATAGTTTGTCGTTAAATTCTTGTTCAAATATATCTTTTGTACAAGGGCATATTTCAGCAACAATTGTAGCGTAAGCAGGCAAAAGATTGTCTAATTCTTTTTGTGCCTTACCACGAATGATTGTACATCTATATTGAATATCAGGATTGAACATTTTTAAATGTATTTAATTAATTCTTCTGCAATTGTTTTAGCCAATAATGGCGGAACTGCATTACCTATTTGTTTTAACTGACTTGTTTTTCCACCTTTGAAAATATAATCATCGGGAAAAGATTGCAGTCTTGCACTTTCTCTCGCAGTTGGCACTCGGTCAAATTCATAATGAAAATGATGATTATGTCCTGTGTCAATCGTAAAGCTCGGTTTTTGACTGTTTAATCTTGTCCAGGCGATATTTACTTTTCTTGTTTGATGAAGTTCTTCGGGCAATTCTTTATAATTTCCTCCATCAGGAACCATCGAAATGATTTCAATCGTTTTATCATTATGAATTGTAATTTGGTGGTTGAATACTCCCTTGGAGTTTTTTCTCATCATTTTCTGAAATTCATTTTGAGGTTTGATAGGATATTGGCTTCCATCTTCCAAAGTATCTTTTGGTAAATCGGATATAGCTTCTTTTGAAGTAATATGTTTTTTTATTGTTGGTTCAGGAAAAATAAATTCTTTGTTATTTTTTGTTCCAATGAAAAATGCACGTTTTCTGTTTTGCGGAACTCCATAATCAGAAGCCAACAAAACTTTATAAACTACGGTGTAGCCGAGTTTTTCAAAGTCTTTAATTATACTGTCTTTAACAACACCTTTTCCCATAGAAATAATGTTTGGTACATTTTCCATTAAAAAAGATTTAGGTTGATAGAATTTTACAAAATTCACAAACGATTTGTAAAGTTGGTTACGTTCATCATCAATTATTCGTTTTCCTGCAATAGAAAATCCTTGACAAGGTGGGCCTCCAATGATTACATCAACATTTTTTATTTCCGTTTTCTTACTTATTTCCTGTGGTGTTTCGTTAAATAAATCAGCAACAATTCCTCTTGCATTTTTATGGGTATCCTCAAAAGTTACTATCGCATCTTTCCAATGGTCAATTCCCAAAAGCACATCATAGCCTGCTTCGATGAACCCATAGGAAAGTCCACCGCAACCGCAGAATAAGTCTATAACTGTTGGTTTATTTTTCATTATCAAAATTGATTTCTCCTTGTTTTACGTTTATATTCTTTAAATAATTCATTTTCTCTTCTGCTACGATTAGCGTTTTGGGAGAACAGTTATGTTGATACATTTTTTTTGCGAATTGGTCTCCAAAATATTCGGTTTTTAACTCTTCAATGTCAAGTTCAAAAGTGTTTGCTAATTTTTCCAAACATTTTTCGTCAAAATCTTTTTTACCTGTTTCAATTTTACTTAAAGCACCTGAATCAATACCAAGTTTCGCACCTAATTGTGTAAGTGTGAAATTGTTTTGAGTTCTTAGCTTTCTTATATATTCTCCAAAATTTGCTTCCATTGTCTTGAACTTTTAATCTTGACGATTTTGACAAATTTACACAAATATTCTAACCTCAAAAAAAATTAAACTTGATTTTTTAGAATTTGGGGTGGTGGGTGGGGTTGGGAGCATTAGGGCAAAATTAAATGTGGTGCAATAGCTTTGGATTTTGTGTGGTGGCTTGCACCTCTTTTAATTTTTGCGAAGCGTTGGCAAATTTTCGTTTTTTTTTCAGGCGGTTGATTTTGTGTTGAAGGGTTCAAATGCCATTACCGATAACATCCAAATTTACGCATTGCGTTAATATCACACATATATTATTGCGTTTTATTTCTAATTTTATTTTGTAAATTTCTGATAGTCAGAATAATGTATTTGATTGTTGGTGGTTTAACGCAATAAGTGAAGTAAGTTATTGTTTTGTTGCCAAAAGTATTTAAAAGGTATATTTTCAAGATTAGGTACAAAAAAAGAGAAAATGTAATTATTTAAAATTCAATAATTTACAAATTCTCTTTAGCTTAAAAAGTGGAGTTGGAGGGACTAGATTTTTAAATCTGTTAAAATCTTGATTAATTCATAAATGCTTTCTACAAAGGCTTTTTAAGGTTTTTTAATTAATTTGAATTTATTGAAATTAAACTATATTTGAATTTTTTGGGTACAACTTTGGGTACAACTTTAAATTTTAATCATTTCAATTATGGCATCAGTAAGTTTTTTTATTAGAGGAAAAGTAGCAGATAAAGAAAGTACAATTTGGACAAAGTTTAGAGATAAGGATATTGATATACGTGTTCCTGTTCCGTATTTGAGCTGTAAACCAAAAGAATGGAAAGATGGAAGGTGTAAAATGCCGTCTAAAAAAATGCATAAAGACGATGCTGAAACTATAAACACTCGTCTTTCACAATTAGAAGCTAGTATTATTTCAAGTTATAGGGAAGATAATCCAGAAATCGATTTAAAAGAATGGCTGAAGTCAATTATAGAACCTACAGCTTTAAAAGCCGAAGATAATAAGTATTCGGATGATGTTGTTACTTTTATTGATACTTATATATCTTTAAAAAAAGATAGTGTTACTGAATCGACTATTAAGAAAGCTAATGTTGTTAAGCAATTAATGATAAGATATATAGCGGATAGAAAAATCAGAAAGAAAACATTTAGAGGATTAAAGTTTAAAGATTTAGATAATTCTTTTAGAATTGATTTTGAAGATTATTGCGGTAAGGAGAATTATAAGATTTCAACAACGTATCGCAATCTTAAATTCCTAAAGATGATTTGTAAGGTTGCAGGTTCTTTTGATATTGAAGTTCACAAGCATGCGGAATTATGGAAATTTGAAGTTGAGAAAGCTACAAAGAATATTCCTAAATCAATTTACTTAACATTTGAAGAGCTAGAGAAAATTGAGCAGAAAAAAATGCCACATGATTATTTAGATAATGCAAGAGATTGGTTACTTATTTCTTGCTATACTGGGCAACGTGTAAGTGATTATATGAGGTTTAATTCTTCAATGATTGTTGAAGATAGTGAAGGGCAAAAATATATTGAATTTACACAACAAAAAACGAATGCTAAAATGCAAATACCTTTACTGCAAAAAGTTAAGGAGATTTTAGCAAAACGAAATGGTGAGTTTCCACGAAAAATATCGGATGTAAAACTGAATCTTTATATCAAAGATGTTTGTGAGATTGCTGAAATAGATGAAATTGTATACAATGGTAGAACGGAGACCATAGAAAAAGATGGTAAGAATATTACACGGAAAGTTTTTGGTAATTTTCCTAAACATAAACTTGTTACATCTCATATAGGTCGCAAAAGCTTTGCTTCTAATTTTTATGAAAAAATTCCGACCACTTATTTACTTAATTTTACAGGACATACGACAGAAAAGCAGTTGCTGGCATACATTAATAAAACGGAAGTGGAAAAAGCTAAATCAACAGCTAAGATATTTAAAAGTTTAGGGTATTAATAATTATTATATGATTAGTATAGAATCGAAAAGAGGAATAGCATTAGATTTCATTGTTTATGTTATAGCCGTTGAAGACCCTGTTTCAAGTCATGGAATACATGAGTTTTTTTTACAAAATTTTGAAGTGAAAAAACCTGAAAATGCTAATATTGAGAATGTAAAAGCAAAGATAGATTCTTTACCTCATTATTTTGGCTTCGGTACTGAAAAAGCAGTGTTTTCGGAAACAATAAATGATTTGTTATCATATTACCCGAAAGAATTATCTCCTCAAAAAACTGAAAATTCAACAGATTTTATATCAGATTATTTCGAGTATATCAACAGTTTTTTAGATATAAATACAATAATTATTAATGATGAATCGATTGACTTATTAGCAATGGAATCATCTATTGAAGAAAATTTTAATGACGAAGAAATCAATAATATTTTAACAACAATTAATTCTATCATTACATCTAATGAATTATACCAACAGAAGAAACATCAATTTGAAAATTTATCAATTAATCAATCTGAAGTTAATTTAGCTTCAATTGCAGAGCATTTTGAGAATTATTTTATGCTGAGAATGGTATCTCCAGATGTTTATGTAAGTTATTATACATCGCTTATATTTTCTTTGCACAAACGAGCATCAAATTTTTTAAACCGTTTTATTAGAGAAACCAATGGAGTATCAGAATCATTTTTTCTCTATAAGTATTTTAACAGCAAGAGATTTAATAGCAAAGAATACTTAGATTATCAAATAAATAAAAATGAGAAATTACTTTTTGAACATTCATTTGAAGTTCCGCAACTTGATGGTGTTTTTGCTAAGAATAACAAATCTTTTATTTTTTCTTTACAGGCGTCTCTTAAAAATTACTTTAGCATATTAAGCGCATCTGAATTATTGCGAAACTTAAACCTTACAGGTATAAATCCTTATCAATATTCAGACTTAAATGCAGAACAATCATTATATATAATGAAATTAAAATACCTTAACTTTCTGAGGTATGGAGACGAAATACATTCACAAGAAGATAAAAACCTTGAGAATGATTTGGATGAATTAATGATTGAAAAATCAAATTTAATCGAATATCTTCAATCTAAATATTTTGATATTAATGATATTAAAATAATTTTAAATGCATTATCAGAAAACAAATATAGTAAAATCGGGATTAAAGAAATGGAGTTTAAATCTGATATTTATTTCTTTAGGTTCTGTTATTTCTTTTACATTTTTGATTATTTCCAAGAGATTGAAGGAAAGAAATTTGATACAATAGCTTCCTTTGAAAGAATTACTAAATTCAACAGAGATAATAATAGAGAAGTTAAGCAACAATATCATAAATATTTCATCGACATTGAAAATTCGCACGGTAAACACTTTCCTTTTACGGCTAAATCTACAGATACTTTTCTTTCAGAGATTGAATATTCATTAAGAATTGATAGGGAAAAGTTGAAACCAATTCCAGAATTAAAAAATTATTGAAATTTTTATCACTGATTAGCAGTTAGTTGGCTCTAATTGAATGAAAAACATTTTCCCTGTTTTTTCCCTATTTCCCCTATCTGAATCTTTGCATCATAATAATAAAACAAAATATTATGACAAATTCAGCAATTCAATTGATGCAAATAGATTTAGATTCTTTTGGTCAATTCATTCAAAAATTAGTTAGGGAAGAATTAGAAAAAATTATTCCTGTAAAATCAGAAGAAAAAGAGTTTTATACCCGTGAAGAAACTGCAAAGCTCTTAAATGTTAGTTTGACAACTTTGTTTCATTGGAATAACCAAGGAGTACTTAAAACCAAAAAATTGGGAAAGCGTGTATATTACTCTAAATGTGATGTCCTATCACAGCTAAATAGCTAATTAATAATATTCTGAAATCAGTTTCTGATCCTTAAGCTCTCATTATATAAATAATTAACAACATGATATTAGCCGTAGTAATAAGCTATAGGATGCTACTGCTATGTTAAATTTAAAAATAAAAAAATGAAAAAACATTCAACTAAACTAGAGAAAAGAACTAATCAAAGCAATATCGGTAAATTGCTTCGTGAACCAATACTTAATTTTCATGATTACAAAATGGATCAAATATTTATATGCTCTGAAAAATATTTTGTTGCTGATTTATATATCTGTGAAGATACTGATGACGATAGCATATTTATAGGTATAACTTTTAATCCACACTTTGAAACATATTTAGATTACATAGAATCTCAAACAATAAATTTTCTATCTTCGGAAAGAAGATATGATATCTCTAAACTTGATATTGCCAAGGTAGCATTTGATTGGTAATTTAGATCGTTTTAAAAATTAGATTTTAGAAAATCTCTAAGTCATTTCATAATTCGTTTATGAGCTATACTATAATTGAAACGATTTAGCTTCAGCTGCTAAGTAACAGTCTTTTTAAATCTCCAAAAATTTTAACGAATCAAGATATAGCTGTAGTAAAGATACTATGGAGGGCTATTGCTATGTCTTTTTCACAGTAATTTTATGATAAATAGAATATCACATTGTACCAACAGAGCTATTACTGGCTCATTTCAAAACATAGGAGAAGTTGTAGAATTTATCCGAACTCCACCCTCAGAACATGTAAAATTAGTTCGGGATGCCCGATCTTTAAAAAGAGGTTGTGAAGAATATCAAAACATAAAAAAGTATAAGCTGCCTGCAATAACTATTAATTTTAACTTCTCTAACGGTTATATTATAGGTAAGAATGTATTTAAACCAACAGGATACTTATATATTGATGTTGACGGCATGACTGAACAAGATTTCGAGATTAATACAACTTATGTATGTGCCTTCTGGCGTAGTCTTTCAAATGCTGGATTGACATTAGTAGTAAAAGTGGAAGGTTTAGCGCCTGAGAACTTTAAAATTGCCACAGAAGAAATAGCAAGAATGCTGGACATACCATTTGATGAAAATGCTGTATCTATTGATAGGCTTACGGTGTTGTCATACGATCCGAATGCTTATTATAATGATAACGTAGATGTTTTCCCTATTACAGAAATTATATCTAATATTCCTGAGGAAGAATTGCAGTGTGATTCATCAATAAATACAAAAAAAAGTACCCACTACAATACTATAAAAGATAATTCAATAGGGTATGATTGTAATGGGTGCAAATTAAGATTTAATAATCTTGATGAACTATTACAAACGTACGATATAGTGTATGATGAACATGGCTTTTATGATTTAGGTAGAGATACCAAATTAAATTACGCTCAGGTATTCGTTCCCTTTAAAAAGGTTTCTGAAGGTAATAGAGAGAATATTTTAAAAAGTATAGCATATCAATTGGTTGCTTTAAATAAAAATGTGGACAAGAAAATTTTATTAAAATATCTTTACTCTGTCAACAGTGGCAAAATGAATCCGCCATTGGAGAACAATGAGGTAATGGAAACCTTTGAAAAAGTTTATCGACAGTTAAATGTCATTGAACCAATAATTAATGCTAAACGCAGATTCATTTATGATAAAGCAAAAAAACTTAGTCCAACTGATAAAAGAAAGCTAAACTTAAAAAAAATTAATCAAGATCGTAAAGATAAAACCATATTAGAAATACTGAATATTATGCAGGGCTGGGATTATAGTCTGAATGGTAAAATAACAATCAACAAACTTTGTGAGGCGACAGGTAAGAACAAGAAAACAATCCAAACTTATTATAAGGGTTTGAAAACTGAGATTTCTGTCAAAAAATATAACAGTTTAGAAGCTTTTAAGAAAATTATAGAAAAAAATCCGTTACTAAGAGATTTGGATGATTTGATGAGATATGATTTACGTTGATTTAAATATTTATTTTAATTAAAACATATTAGTTAAAAAAAAATAATATTTTTTAATTGTGAGTTAAAAAATAAGTTTTATATTTGTAATAGAAGTTCTTTGGATTACACGAGGTACATTAGCAAATGTATGAATTGAAGTGAATTAAGTTTCACAGCCGAAAGGTATTTTTAAGCGACACATATTGTTCATGCAACATTACTCACTGAGAGACAACCCTCTGGGACTTACATCAACTTTTAAGTTTTTTCCAATGACAATTTCAATGGATGATTACTTTTCCCAGCTAGCAATTCTTTTAAGTAATTAGGAATCAATAGATCAATTTATGATTGGTATTTTGGGATTTCAATTTTACAATAGAAGTATTACGAGATTAACAATAGATGTTTTTACATGCTTTCCATTTTAATTTTTAGATGAGTTTATTTTTAATTAAAAAATCAATCGAGGATTAATTTTTATTTATGGAAGCAGGAATCTGATAGAGATGACAGCAACTTACGAGTATGCATTTGCTAATATACATTGATTGAAGCAGGCGATGTAAAGCTAAGCATTGCATTAAAATTTTAATAACAAAAAAAAATAAGTTATGAAAGAAACATTTTTCAGTCGTACAACTCGTGTAGAAGCTGTTATCAATAGTCTTGAAACAGTCCTTGAAAAGAACCGTGAATTGCTCATGGATGACGATATTCGTTTAATCGAAGAAAGTTTGGTGGAATTAAGTAAACTTGATAAAACCATAATTAACAAAAACGATTCAATAGCAATAATTAGAGTAATAATTGATTTGCTCCATTTATTCGGTATTGAGAATTTATCCTAAATCCAACATCTCTATCTTAATTTTCAAATTATACTTATGAATATAGGTCAAGTTATAAAAGATTTCCGAAAACAGAAAGGTATAAAACAGGGAGAATTTGCAGAATTATGCCAAGTCTCACAAACATACCTTTCTCTTATCGAAAGTAATCAGAAAGAACCTAATTTATCCTTGCTTAAAACAATTGCTGAGCAATTGGAAATTCCTTTGCCAATATTGTTTTTTTTAAGTTTGGATGAAAATGATGTTCCAGAACAAAAGAAAGATATATTTAAAATATTGGAGCCCTCCTTAAAAGGTCTTATAGCACAAATATATATAGATGATCCAAAGTCTTAAACAATTATCTGAATATTATTTAAAAATGTCAGAAAAGGATTTGAAGGCTTTAGCTCAAAATCCACAACAATACTATAATGTTTTTATCAAAAAACAAAAGAAGCCTGATGGAAGAATTAAGCGGAGAGAAATTACAGAAGCTGTTGGGTTGCTCAAAAAAGTTCACAAACTCATTTTGAAAAATATTTTGACAAAAATTGAATTTCCTTCTCCTCCTTTTATTGGTGGGCTGAAAACTAAAGATAATATCTTGAATGCCTATTTTCATAAAGGCAAACCATACAAGTTTTGTACAGACCTAAAAAATTTTTATCCTCATATTAATAATAAAATGGTTTACAATGCATTTGTAAATTATGGATTTTCAGCTGATGTTGCTAGTGTATTAACGAAACTGACAACCTATAAGGGAGGACTGATACAAGGCGGAGCTAACAGTACCCATATTGCCTATTTAGCATTATGGAATACCGTAAAAGAAATTATGCCTATTTGTGATAAAAAAGAAATAACTTTTACTGTTTATGTAGATGATATGACATTTTCATCATCAACTGATTTTAAAGAGTTATCAATTGAGCTAAGAGATATTAGTATTAAAAATGGTTTTTTTGTGAATCACAGTAAAACTTTTTTTACAAAAGGAAAAGCAGATATTACAGGAGTAAAAGTAGGACAGAACACGCTAAACGTTAAAGATGATTTCCGAGAAAAATTAAATAATCTTGAGGGGTTATCTGACCTACAAAAACAAGGATTAGAAAGATATTATCAAAGGG
>JAFAAJ010000120.1 GCA_023426625.1 Bacteroidota bacterium | reverse complement strand
TTATTGACAATAGGTCTTTGGAACGCTACTCTTCTTCCGAGTGAAAAAGGATTTTATGCATTTGCCTTTTTATTGGCTCTTTTTGGAGCAATTGCTGTTCAGAAGAATACTAGAGATAACATGATTCAGGAATAAACCAACGGCTCCGAAATTCGGAGCCGTTGGTTTATTTATCATACTGATTAGGATGCTGTGCCTTGATATCGTCCACTGTTCCCAATACTTTATCTTTTAAAGAATCCTGGTATTTCTGAAGCTGTTCTGCTACCTGAGGATCACCGCTTCCTAAAATTTTAGCTGCTAAAATTCCGGCATTTAAAGCACCGTTCAAAGCTACGGTAGCAACAGGAATTCCACCCGGCATTTGCAGAATAGAAAGAACAGAATCCCAACCGTCAATAGAATTACTTGATAAAATAGGAACTCCGATCACCGGCAAAGTGGTACAGCTTGCCACCATTCCCGGAAGATGTGCTGCTCCTCCTGCTCCGGCAACAATCACTTTCAGACCTCTCTCCTGTGCTGTTTTTGCATAATCAAACATTCTTTCCGGTGTTCTGTGTGCGGAAACTACCGTAAGTTCATACGGAATATCCAGACTTTTTAAAAAATTCGCTGCCTGTTCCATGATCGGTAAGTCGCTCTGACTTCCCATTATAATTCCTACCATTTTACTTTTTATTAGAAGCTCAAAGATAATAATTTAAAGGAGAACGGTGAATAGTCAATGGCGAAAAGTGAATGGTTAATGGTCAATGGTCAATTGTCAATTGTGAAGCTGCAGATTTGTAAAATCGAAGAACTGCAAATCATAAAACCGCTAAACCCGCATCCCAAACCTCGCACTCGTATCCATAACTAGAACCTCTAACCCCTTTTACTTTTCTGTCATTCACTTTTCACTTTTCACCATTCACCAGTAACAATATTTCATTTTAACATCGTTTGGTTTGATAATTGGATATAGCTTTTAATATCTTTGCACCACTTATCTCGCTTTGAAAGATTATAAACTCATATTTGCCGTACTTACCGTTGCTATCGTTTGGGGCACTACATTTCTATCTATACGCATTGCCGTTGAAACAATCCCTGCATGGTTTGTTGCCGGAATCCGACAGTTTCTTGCCGCCATCATTATCTTTATGGTTCTTATCTACAAAAAACAGTTCAAATGGATCGGATGGAAAGGATTGGGATATCAGATTGTTTTTTCCACTTTAATGTTGATTATAGCCAACGGAATGACCACTGTAGCTGAAGAAACAGTAACCAGCAGTATTACCTCGCTCATCAGTGCCTGTTCACCGATCCTCATATTTTTGGGAAGTGTAGGACTTGGACTGCAAAAATTCAGCTTTAAAGCAATGATAGGAGTTTTGTTGTGCTTCAGTGGTATTGTTTTTATTTTCTGGGATGGTATCCATGACCTAAAAAATCCGGATTATGCCATGGGAATTTTTTATCTTTTCATCGCGATCGCTGGATGGGCCTCGGGAACGCTTTACACCAAAAAACTGAACCTTCAAAGCGGTAATATTTCTTTAAATCTTTTTTATCAGTTTGCTTTTGCAGGAATCGTACAGATCATTTTTGCCTTTATTTTTTCTGAGAATTATAATTTTGGAAACTGGAGTATAAGAAGTATTTCATCGATGCTTTATCTGTCCATTTTCGGATCTGTGGCTGCATTTTTTGCTTATCATTACGCTTTAACTAAAGTTTCTCCGGTACAGGTTTCCATTTTAGCTTACGTCAATACTGTTATTTCTATATTCTTGAGCTGGCTGATTTTGGATGAAACGATTTCATTTAAATTCATCATTGCTGCCGTATTAATTATACTGGGAGTATTTATCATCAATTATAATCCGGAAATATTTAAAAGACAAAGAGTTGAGTAGCATGAAGACACTTTTTAACATTAAACCGTTTTCTTCCTTCAGTATTTTTTTCTTATATTGTTAAAACAAGATCAACAATATGCTTAAAAATTTATTCACCATTTTCGTTATTACAAGTCTCCTTTTCATCAGCTGTAATGATAAAACCAAGGAAAACAATCTCAGCATAAGAGAACAGCAACTTCTTGAAAAAGAGAAACTTTTCGCACAAAAAGAAGCAGAATATCAGGCTTTGGTAAAAATGAGAGACAGTATTTTCGCTAAAAAAGATTCTGTAAAAGTTGCCGGTTGGCCAGATGAAATATCCGGTTCATGGAACGGTAAAATAATTTGTACGGAATCCAACTGCTCTGATTATGCAATAGGAGATCAACGAACAGACACATGGGAATTCGATCATGACTCTACGCAAATGGTGGCTAAAATCATCAGTAATAATAAATTGGTAAGAATCTATTCCGGAAAATTTGAAAATAATGAAGTTAAACTCCATTATAAAACAGACTCCACTTCCCAGAAAAAGGTAGAAATGAACATATTGTTCAATGATATTTCTGCCGGGAAAATGAAAGGAACAAGAACAATTAGCATAAATGATAACTGTACGGCAAAATTCTCTGTTGAACTCTTACGTACAAAATAAACACTTATGAGCCTTTTAAGCATTCATAATTTAAGCCTTCCTATTGAAGATCCTGTATTAAAGTTTCTACTGGTCCTTGTCATTATTTTAGCAGCTCCTCTGCTGTTGAATAAGATTAAGGTCCCTCATCTTTTGGGACTTATCATTGCCGGAGCAATCATAGGTCCCAATGGTTTCAATATTTTGGCGAGAGACAGCAGTATTGTAGTGACAGGAACGACAGGATTACTGTACATCATGTTCCTCGCCGGTCTGGAAATAGATATGGGAGATTTCAAGAAAAACAAATGGAAGAGTCTCACATTCGGAATTTACACCTTTGTTGTTCCATTCGTTCTGGGATTTATCGGTGCCTATTATCTTTTGGATTTCTCTCTCCTTACTTCGATATTGTTCGCGAGTTTGTTTTCTTCCCATACGCTTATTGCCTATCCGCTGCTAAGCAAATTGGGAATCGTAAAGAATCTTGCAGTTAATATTACCGTAGGAGGAACTATGATCACCGATATCCTTGCTCTCTTGGTTCTTGCCATTATTGTAGGAATGTCTCAAGGAGATGTAGGAACAGAATTTTGGGTAAAATTATCGGTTTCTTTTATTGTTTTCGGGTTAATTGTTCTTTTGCTTTTTCCAATTATCGGAAGATGGTTTTTCAAAAAGGTTGATGATAAGATCTCCCAATACATCTTTGTTTTGGTCATGATCTATCTTGCGGCTCTTTTGGCAGAACTTGCCGGTGTAGAAGCCATCATTGGAGCCTTTTTTGCTGGTTTGGCATTGAACAGGCTTATTCCTCATACATCATCATTGATGAACCGTGTGGAATTTGTAGGAAACGCTATTTTCATTCCTTTTTTCCTGATCAGTGTAGGAATGTTGATCGATTTTAAGGTGTTTTTCAAAAGTTGGGAAACTTTAGGTGTAGCTGCGATCATGCTCATTGCTTCCATCGGAGGAAAATATCTGGCTGCTGTAGCTACTCAGAAAACATTCCGTTTGACAAAAGAAGAGGGAAAATTAATTTTCGGACTGAGTTCTGCTTCTGCAGCGGCAACTTTAGCCTCAGTAATGGTTGGATATAATATCATCATTTCCGAAACTGAAACCGGGGAACCTATCAGATTACTTAATGAGCACGTCCTTAACGGAAGTATTCTGTTGATCCTTATTTCCTGTACAATTTCATCATTCATCTCATTATCCAGCGGACAGAAAATTGCAGAAAGCGATAATGAAGATACCGTTTCAGGAAACAACCATGAGGAAGAGAATATTCTGCTTGCACTTAATTATGAAAACACTGTTGAAAGGATGGTTAATCTCGCGATCCTAATCAAAGATCATGAGAATACGGAAGACGTCTTTGCACTGAACGTAATTAATGAAGATAAAAACGAATCTTCCGTAAAAAACGCGGAAAAACTTCTTCATCAAGCGGTAGATATTGCAGCTTCGGCAGATGTGAAGTTACAGGCACTTAAACGTTATGACAATGATGTTGTAAACGGAATCAACAATGTGATCAAAGAGCAAAATATTACAGATCTCATCATTGGGCTTGAAGATGAAAAAGGCTTCTCACCTTCTTTTGTCTATAACCTTTACAACGGTTATCTTCAGAAAGACGATGTGAATGTTTTGGTTTATCACGCTGCACAACCGCTTTCCACCATTAAGAAATATGCGGTGATGATCCCGGAAAATGCTCACAGGGAAGCAGGATTTTTTCATGCTCTTTTAAGAGTATGGAATATCGCCAGAAATTCCGGCGCTACGATAGTTTTTTACACTCCGGAGAATATTCTGGAAATTCTTCAGAGAATCATCAAGAAAGCCAATATCGAAGCTGAGTTCATCATTATGCAAACATGGCGTGACGGTGAAAAAACAGCATCAGAATTGCAGGAAGACGAAGCTCTTATTGTTTTCATGGCAAAACGGGGAATGCGATCTTATATTCCGCAGATGAGATTTATTCCTGATCTTTTAAATAAATATTTGAATAACAACAATTATCTTCTCATATTCCCATTCTCGGAGTTTGACAAAAACAGCCCCGAAATACGTTCCGTAGGAAATCACGGAGATTTTATGGAAATAGGAAATATCATCAAGAAGATTTTTAAATAATAAAAAGAGGCTGTCACAAAAGTGAGACAGCCTCTTTTTTATTTTATTCAGCGATTACGCGCACCATTTCTTTTACTTTTACCAGTTTCTCCATCAGTTCTTCTCTGGAGTCTGCCAGTACATTGATATGTCCCATTTTTCTTCCCGGTTTGGTCTCTGTTTTTCCGTAAAGATGAATGTATGTTTTAGGTAATTTTAAAACTTCTTCCATTCCTTCATAGATTACTTTTCCGGCATATCCTTCTGCTCCGACCAGATTCAGCATTCCGCTGTAAGTTATTGCATCGGTATCTGCCAAAGGAAGATTTTTCACCACTCTGTACATCTGCTCAAACTGGGAATTGGCATTTCCTTCCTGGCTTTGGTGACCGGAGTTATGCAGCCTCGGAGCTGTTTCATTCACCCATACTTTACCTTCTTTGTCCAGGAATAATTCAATGGCAAAAAGTCCCGGAGAATTTACTGCATTCAGGAATTTTTCCGTGATGGAATCAATTTGCTGCTGAACATCTTCACTTAAGAAAACCGGACAAATATTAAAATCCAACAGATTCAGTTTTGGATCCGCCACCATTTCAGTTACTGGGAACGTTTTCGTTTCTCCGCTCTCATTTCTGGCAACAATTACGGAAAGTTCCTTATCAATATCCACCAAACTTTCAATAACAGAAGGTTCCGTCCATAAATTCTGATAATCATCTTCTGTTTTAATGACCTGAACACCTTTTCCGTCATATCCACCTGTGTTCATTTTCTGAACGAAAGGAAGCGGCATGATGATCTTCTCATCACTGTTCCAAACCACCTGAAATTCAGGACTTGGAATATCATTAGCTTTATAAAATTCCTTTTGAAGGATTTTTTGCTGTATTGTTTTGATGATTTTAGAATTCGGAACCACTTTTACGCCCTGATTTTCAAGTTCAGCCAAGGCATCCGCATTCACATGTTCAATTTCTATGGTAACCACATCTTTGTCTTTACCGAAATTCAGAACGGTTTCATAATCATTGAAATTCCCCTGTGTAAAGTAAGAAATATTATGGCATGGTGCATCAGAAGCAGGATCCAGGGTATAAAACTGGTCATCATACTTCAAGGCACTTTGGATAAGCATTCTTCCCAACTGTCCTCCTCCTAAAATTCCTATTTTCATTTTTAACTTTTTATTTTTTTCTATTAGATTAAATTTTAACTAATCTTTTTAAACGCAAAATTCGCGAAGATTTCTATTTAAATACTTTTTTGCTTCTAAGTTAGCAAAGAACATTAAAGTTTTATTGAATTTTGTTAATTTTCAAATATCCTAATCCCACAAAATTTCCCTGATCTTCTACATCAGATTTTTCTAAGATTATAGAATACTTTTCTTT
The DNA here is from genome assembly GCA_023426625.1 of Bacteroidota bacterium. Lineage (GTDB taxonomy): Bacteria > Bacteroidota > Bacteroidia > Flavobacteriales > Weeksellaceae > Chryseobacterium. The sequence continues at coordinate 7,636 of JAFAAJ010000120.1, read as the reverse complement.
CATTTTTACAGGAAGAATATCATTGACATTAAAGATATCATCAATATCCACTCCATGTTTATCATCAATGTGGCTTACGGCATTTTCAAATCCCATCGTTTTATAAAATTCAGTTTCCTTCACTCTTTTTACCACATCTCCCATTGACTTTCCTACCATTAGATGCTGTTCATGAAATTCCTCAAAATAACCTTTTTTATATCCGCCCAGATTGATAAAATACAACTGATCCTCCGAAATATTTTCCGTTTTCTCCACGATCTTCACTTCAAAACCATCCACAAATCTCACTTCCTGATAACAGTCTATATGAATTTTTCCCTCTGCTTCTTTCCAGAATTCCTTCATATCCGGAACCAGATCTTTAAGGTTTTCAGCAATTCCGAAGAATACATCGTGTTGCTCAATATTTCTGCCTTTTGGAGTTGCACCCAGGATGATATAAAATAACTTCATTCCCATTGATTTCTGCAAAAATACGCCAAAATTATCTTTTTTTAAAGTTTGGCAGAGAGCGCCAATAGTTTTATATTTGTAACATGTCAGAAATCATCATTCTCTTTCTCGGTGCCGTTTCAGCAGGGCTTTTAGGTTCGCTTACCGGTTTGGGAGGAGGAGTTATTATTATTCCTTTGTTAACGCTGGGTTTTGGCGTTCCCATGCATTACGCCATCGGTGCGTCATTAATTTCCGTGATCGGTACCTCTTCCGGTGCTGCCGTTGCTTTTGTTAAAGAGGGTTTTACCAATATGAGGATCGGAATGTTCCTGGAGATCGCCACAACGGCAGGAGCTATTGTAGGAGCTCTTGTTTCCGGAATGCTGAACCCGAATACGATCGGGATCATTTTTGCGAGTATTCTTATTCTGACCGTTATTCTGAATCTTAAAGGTAAGCCAGACCATCAGGAACCTGTGATAAAAGGAAGTCTGGAAGATAAACTTAAATTATACGGTACTTTTCCTGATAAAGGAGGGATCATCAAAAAATATTCTGCGAAAAATACAATCCCTGGATTTCTGATGATGATGTTTGCCGGTGCCATGTCCGGTTTATTGGGAATCGGTTCCGGCGCTTTGAAGGTATTGGCAATGGATAATATGATGAGACTGCCTTTTAAAGTTTCTACCACTACGAGTAACTTTATGATCGGTGTGACAGCCGTTGCAGGATCACTTATTTATTTTCAACGAGGTGAAATTGTCCCTGTAATTGTTGCTCCGGTATTAATTGGTGTTGTTGTGGGCAGTTTTATCGGCTCCAAAACATTAATGGTCTCGAAAACAAAAAAACTGAAAACATTCTTTGCGATCGTGATCACTATTTTGTCGGTTTACATGATGTATAACGGTATAAATCAAAGTTTCAGATGAAAAAGACTTTCACAGATGTTGACCTGAACCGCTCTGTCGGAAATCTCCTGAGACTGGGTGTTATTTTATCTGTAACCACTTCATTGATCGGGTTTATCAAGCTTTTTTTAGAAGGCTTTAAAATGCCTAAAGATTATTCCTTCTTAAATATGGGAACCTCATCCGAAAAAGTATGGGGACAGTTCTGGAATTCCCTTTGTAAAGGAGAAGGAATGGCAATTATCCAATTGGGAATACTTTTGTTGATTTTCACCCCATTGATGAGGATTATTTTTGCCCTGATCGGCTATCTTAAAGAGAAAGATTATACATATGTGATCATTTCCTCAATAGTTCTGGTCATTATGATTATAAGCTTTGTTACGGGATATGCCCATTAAATGAGTTTCTAATCTATGATATTTGTAACTACGAGTAAAAAAATAAATATATAGGTTTTAGAAACCTATAAGGTTTGTATAATAAACATCTTTCTTTTAATCTACATTTCATAAAATTCCAAAGGTAACTGATCCGGATCCTGGGTAAAGAAAAACTCTTTTCCTGTAAATTCATCTATCCGAATTTCTTCGCATTGTAATCCTTTTTGCAGCAGTTCATTTCTTTTCTCGCTTACATTTTCCACGGAAAAAGCCAGGTGTCTTAAACCGCATGCTTCCGGACGTGACGGTCGTTGCGGAGGGGCAGGAAATGAAAAAAGTTCAATCACATAATGGTCATCAATAGCCAGATCAAGCTTATAAGACTGCCTTTCTTCACGATAAACTTCACGGATGATATTCAAACCTAAAACTTCTGTGTAGAATTTTTTTGAAATCTCATATTGGGAACAAATAATGGCGATATGATGGATCTTCATTTTCATTTTACTTCCTTACAGATGTCCTTTCTTCTTGTATCTATCAAATACTGGATTTTCCACGTCCCATTTTGCTTCACCAACTGAAAACTATTGGCACCGCAATGTGAGAATTTTCCTTTATAATAAAACTGATATGGCGTAAAAACACTAGCCAAAGCACCATCAATATGAATAGCTTCTATAGCAATTCTCTCGTCCAGATCATCTTTTGAGGCTTTTGAAATCGAAGAAATAAAATCCTGAACCTGATCGGTTTTCACAGTTCCTTCCTTCGTAATGGTCTGAAAAATAGCATTGTCAGCAAAAACTGTTTCCAAAAGTTCGGGATCGGCTGTTTTCATGGCCAGAAAAAGGTTTCTGATCGGTTTTTCCACTTCCTGAACTTCAGATTGCTGTCCGAAACACCAACCACTGAAAAGGAAAATCATTCCTACTATTCTATTCATACATTTTTGGTTTAAAAGTTGAATAAAAATAGAAAAAATACTGATGTAAATCTTCTAAAAATTCATAAAGTTTACGGAATAAATCATTGGATTTATAGAGAATTAGATTAATTTTATTATCAGATATAAAAATATGTGGGGCATTTATTTATCATTATCCATTTTGTTACTGGTTTTAACCATCTTACCAAAAATCCAGCATCCTCATTGGATATTCCGGGTCCCAGAATTCGGGAAAATACAGATCGCCTGTTTCACCCTCATGACGATTGTTTTAGGTTTTTTTATTGATGGCCAGGAAAATATATGGTATTATCAGGGAGCTTTACTATTGATGTTTATTCATCATGCTTCTACTCTGATCAAATACACCCCGCTTTATCCGGTAAAAAAACACACCCGGAAAAGTCATTCTTCTCAGCACGTTCGTTTTATTTCTGCGAATGTTTATCAGTTCAACAAAGAACATAACAGATTCATCAGTCTTATAAAAAGATATCAGCCGGATATGTTTCTGACTATGGAAAGCAACGGAGATTGGGAAAAATCATTATCTTCTTTGGAAAAAGATTATCCTTATCAACACAAGGTTCCGCTGGAAAACACCTACGGAATGCATTTTTATTCTAAAATTAAAATTGAGGTAGCTAAAACCCATTTTTTTGTCACGGATGATATTCCGAGTATTGAAATCTACCTGAAAACCAATGACGGCTTTTCTTTTGTCTTCTTTGGTGTTCATCCACCGCCGCCAAGTCCTACGGAAGAAGAAACTTCAAAGGAAAGAGACGGAGATCTTCTATGTACGGCAAAAAGAGTGAAAGACATTCATCAACCGGTAATTGTGGTGGGTGACTTCAATAATGTAGCCTGGTCCCGATCTTCCATCCTTTTCAGGAAAATGAGTCATCTGATTGACCCTAGAATCGGACGTTCATTTGTTTCTACATTTCACGCCAAATACCGCCTTTTGAGATTCCCGATCGATCTGATGTTTCATAGTGACGAGATCTTTATAAGTCAGCTCAAAACGCTGGAAAATTTCGGTTCGGACCATCTTCCGGTATATTGTGAGCTTTTTATCGATCACCAAAATGATGCACAGGAAGAAAAAGTAGAAACAGCAACTCCAAAAGAGAAAGCCGAAGCTGAAGAAATGATCAAAGAAGGAAAAGAAGAAAACGGCGATCGTGATCCTGTAGCTACAGAAGAGTAATCAAACAAAAAGCCGGACTTAAGTCCGGACTTTCATATTTTAAAATTTCATTACATCTTTCACGACTCTATTTTTCTGGGTGTGTTCTAAGAGTTCTGCTTCAATGAAGCTTTTAATCTTTTCTTCCGAACCGTCATTCGGGAACAGAAGGTGAACATTGGCTCCCGCATCCAAAGTAAAGAATAAAGGCAATCCTGTTTCATTTCTGAAATCCCAGATCTTATTGATCACTTCCAGCGTTCCTGTTTTCATCAGGATAAAGGCAGGATCGCTCATCATCATCATCGCGTGTAAAGTAAGTGCTTCATGTTCCACTAATTTGATGAAACCTTGCATATCTCCACTTTTCAGAATCTCCTTCATAGGAATAAAATTTTCTCTGGCTTCCCGGAATCTTCTTTCTGCATATGGATTGGTCTTCATCAAACCGTGTCCCACTGTTGAGGAAACGCTTTTCTGTCCTTCATGGATCAATAAAACCCAATCATTGAAATTTTTAAAAATCTCATGGATTTCTTCATCAGGATAAGCTACTGCAAAAAGATCCGAACTTCCGGCAACCTCATCAGATTCACCCCAAACTACAAGACCGTTGTATAAACTTCTGCACGCACTTCCACTTCCCAATCTCGCTAAAAATGATGCTTTTCTTAAAGAATCTTCTTCTGAACTCTGTCTCGAAAACACCTCATCTAATTTCATTAAACATTTTGCTATGGCTCCGAATCCAGAAGCTGAACTGGCAATTCCTGAGCTGTGAGGGAACGTATTTTCTGTTCTGATGATGTACTTTCCTTTTAAAATCCAAGGAAGATACTGTTCTATATTTTTGAAATATTTTTCGATTTTTTCGGCAAATTTCGCCTCTTCATTTCCTGCTAAAAAAGTTTGAACTGAAAAAGGTTCATCTGCAAGAAACTCCATGGTTGTATTGGTCTTACAATGATTCAAAGTATAACTGATACTCGGGTTTGCCGGAATCTGATTGTCATATTTCCCCCAATATTTGATGAGGGCAATATTGGACGGACAGCTCTCCGAAACGGTTTGTGTACTTATATTAAAATTTTCTTTTCCTAGAAATTCTTCTGTTGTCATAATTCAATTTAGAAGGATAAACTATTATTTACCACAAAACTGTAATATTTAAATTAAAATTTTAACAGTGTTTGTTGTTTAGTTTATTAATACATTTTCTCAATAATATCTGCGTATTTTTTTAGCACGACATTCCTTTTTACTTTCAGTGTTGGAGTAATTTCTCCTGTATTGATTTCAAATTCAGCAGGCATAAGCGTAAACTTTTTCACCTTTTCGTAATCTGATAAATGCTCCTGAAGTTCCTTTAGCTTGTCCTGATAAAAACGGATCACCTGCTCCTTTTTCACCACTTCTTCCCAATGGGTAAACGGAATGTTATTTTTCTTCAAAAATTCCGTTAAAAATTCAAAATTCGGGACGATGAGCGCGGAAACAAACTGTCTTCCTTCTGCAATCAGCACAATCTGCTGAATGTAATTATTGTTGGTTAAAATATTTTCTATCTGTTGCGGAGCAATGTATTTTCCATTGGATGTTTTCATCAGATCCTTGATCCTGTCGGTAATGATCAGATTTCCTTTTTCATCAAATTTCCCGGCATCCCCTGTCTTGAACCAACCATCTTCCGTGAAAACAGCTTTTGTATCTTCCGGCTTATTGTAATATCCTTTCATGATTCCGTTTCCCCTGGCTTGGATCTCATCATTTTCCCCGATACGGACTTCCACTCCCGGTAAAGGTTTCCCACTTGTTCCATGTTCAAAATGAGTAAACGGAAAGAGTGTTAACGTAGCCGTGGTTTCCGTCAAGCCATATCCTACAGTGATATGAATTCCTACAGATTCGAAAAACCGGGTGACTTCCGGTGATAGTGATGCTCCTCCGCAAGGTAGGAACCATAATCTTCCTCCCATTTTTTCTTTTATTTTACTGAAAACCAAAAGATCGGCAATAGATTCTTTGAATTTTAATCCAAATGGAACCGGATTTTCATTTCTTCTGAGTTCTGCGGTCTGTTTTCCTGTTTCCAGCGCCCAGTTAAAGATTTTTTTCTTTAATGAAGAGCCTTCTTCTGCCTTATCCAGCACTCCTGCATATACTTTCTGGAAAAATCTCGGAACGGCGCACATCATGGTAGGTTTCACTTCTTCCAGAGTGGCTGCAAGATTTTTCGGATGTTCCAAAAAGTACACGCTTGCTCGTCCGTAAAGGGAAAGTAAGCTCCAGCTTCTTTCAAAAACGTGGCTTAACGGTAAAAATGCCAGTGAAAGTTCTTCTTCAAAGTTTTTAAACTTGAAAAATTCAAAATGGGCATCAAAAGCTTTTATGAAATTTCCGTGAGTCAACATCACGCCTTTTGGCGTTCCTGTGGTTCCTGAAGTATAGATCAGGGTAGCAATATCTTCATCTTCTTTAGGGCAGATCTCCAGTTGGGAAGAAGCCTTTGCAATGAAGTCTTCGAGATAAAAACTGCTGAATTCTTTTTTGATCCAGACTGCTTTTTTAGATACAATGATGGTCTTTAAGCCGTTTTGTTTCTGTAAAATTTCAAGACAGGTATCATATTGTCCCTGATTTCCCACTAAAATCACTTTAGCCTGGGAATCATTGATGATATATTCCGCCTGTTCTGCATTGTTGGTGGAATATATAGGAACGGTGATGGCTCCGATCGCCATGGCAGCAAGATCAAAGATCATCCATTCTGCAGAGTTATCCGAATAAATAGCGATTTTATCATGCTCCTGAACACCGGATTCTCTGAGTGCATTAGCTGTTTTGTAAATAATTTCACTAAACTTTTTCCAGCTCAGTTCTTTCCAGTTTTCCTCTTTCTTTTTGAAACCAATAGCTGATTTTTTGGGATGTTTTTCTACATTTTTATGGATAATTGCCTGTGCAAGATTCATTTATTTCTTCAGCTTTTTATCGTTAATATAATTGTTAAGATGGAAATCAATACTTTCATTAACGGGAATGAACTGATAATCCAGCTTTTCTTTAACTTTCCGGTTGGATATGGTGTTGAATGATGATACGGATTCTATGTTAGATTTTGTGATCATCCTGAGTTTCGGGATCATCCATCCGAATAAAGTATTGGCTAAACGTCCGAGATTCAGCTGGATTCGGGATAAAATCTTTGGGGCATTCAATCCTAATTTTTTCCTGATCTGTGCTCCTATTTCAGCATATCTCTTATTTTCGGAAACAGCAATGAAACGTTCACCAAAAATATTTCTTTCCATCAGTTCCACTGCAATTGTAGCAACATCTCTTACATCCACATAAGCGGAACCTCCCGAAAATGTAAACCGATTGTTTTCAAAAATATGGAATATTTCACCGCTGCTTTGGTTCCATCCGCCGCTTGCAACGATCATTCCTGGATTTACAATAGCTACATTCAATCCTTCTGCGGAAGCTCTCCAAACCTCCATTTCTGCCAGATGTTTGGAAATAGCGTATGCTGAATGTTCTTCTTTGGGATTAAAATCCGAATTTTCGTCCAGTTCTCCTTTTTCATTGAAAAGATCTAAGACCGCAACGGTACTTACGTGTAAAAATTTCTTTACTCCGGATCCTTCAATGGCATATAATAGATTTTTTGTACCCTCCACATTGGTATGGTACATTTCTTTGTCGTCTCTTGGGTCAAAACCTACTTTTGCAGCGCAGTGATATACCTCTTCTACCC